>JAUVBX010000068.1 GCA_030590985.1 Lutibacter sp.
ATCAATTGTTACAAAAAAGCCTTTCGTTTGGAGACTTTAAATGTGTTTTATCTGATAATGGAGTTATTCAGTTAAATAAAGAGAAGAAAAAAATACTAGATCAAGATCGTTTGCTCATAACAGGAGTTGTTACAAATACAGAAGGAGAAGTACTTCCAGGTGTAAATATTATCGAAAAAGGCAGTAATAACGGTACCTCATCTAGTTTTCTGGGTAAATATGAAATCAATGTATCTGATAAAAATGCAGTATTGGTCTTTTCATTTATTGGTTATCAAACAGAAGAAGTGGCCGTTAATGAAAAATCAGAAATAAATGTAACACTATCTGAATCAATTTCAAAACTGCAAGAGGTTGAATTAATATCAACTGGTTATCAAACAATATCTAGAGAAAAAGTTACAGGGGCAGCTCAAAATATTGAAAAATCTTATTTTGAAAATTCTTTTACTCCTACACTACAGGAAGGCTTACAGGGTAGTATTGCCGGTCTCCAAGTAATTTCTAATAATAACCATCCGCAAGCTGTTCCACAAGTGATAATTAGGGGGGTTGGTTCAGCCTTTCAGGAAGGAGTAGGATACGTTGGTTTTGGTGCTCCTACATCAGTATTGGGAGACCCATTGGTTTTAACCCCAGGAAGTCCATTATATGTTATTGATGGTGTTCCAACAGTAGATGGAAAAGATCTATCAAATATAAATGGAAACGACATAAAGTCTATAACTGTTCTTAAGGATGCTTCTGCCGCTAGTATTTATGGAGCCAGAGGAGCGAATGGTGTTATTGTTGTAGAAACAAAATCAGGTACCTCAGGTGAATCCAGAATAGATTTTTCATCTCAAATTGGTTTTTCAAAATTTACAAATTTAAATAGAAGATTGAATACTAGTGAGTTGCAAGAAATTTATACAGAGGGCTTAATTAATAATACTACAAATGGAATTGATACAGAACAGGAAGCTTTAGAATTTTTGCTGAACCCTGGTGGATCAACAACACCTTTTAATCCTAATCAAAATACTAATTGGGGAGATGAGTTAACCAGAACATCATTAATGAATCAAAATAACTTATCAATGTCAGGGGGTAAAAATGAAAATCGTTATTTTATTTCTGTTGGTTATTTGAAAAATGAAACCTCTGTTCAAGATATTGATTTTGATAGATTGACTGTTAGATTAAAATATGACACTAAAATATCGAAAAAGCTTGATATTTCTACTAATATGAGTTACGGTAAAGTAAATTCAGAGAATTATGAGATAGGTACTTCTTTTTATAATCCATTTAGAAATATGTATCTTATTAGGCCTGATTTAAAGGTTTACAATGATGATGGGTCATATGATACTAGTTATAATTATGCGGTAAATCCTTTAGGAGTGTTGACAGACGAAAGAAGAGAACTTGAAACAAATGATTTTAGAGGTTTTGTTAATTTAAAATATGAAATAATAAATGGTTTAACTTTTGAGCCAAGTCTAAGCGCAAATTACAAATTGGTTGAAAACTATAACAATTTTCCTTCATATTTGGGAAAAGGATATAATAATGGTTCTAGTTTTGGTGTTCAAAAGAATACAAATACTTTTATTTGGGATGCCAGAGCTTTAATGAGGTATGTAATTAACTTTGGAGAGAATCATAGTTTTAATACTTTCATTGGACTCGAGAATAGTGCTGTTGATAGAAAAACAACTAATGTAAGTGTTGATGAATTAAGAGCAGGTTCAGAAACATTAGACAATGGAAATACTGTAGATACTTATACAGAAAGGCTTGAAACTGCAATAAGTTCCGTATTTATTAATGCCGATTATTCTTTTAAAGAAAAATATTTTATTAGTGCCTCCTTCAGAAGAGATGGCTCATCAAAATTTGGTCCTAAAAAAAGATTTGGAAATTTTTATGCAGTTGGATTAAGTTGGAATATAAATAGAGAGAATTTTCTTAAAGATGTTGAATATATTAATTTTCTAAAACTTCGAACTAGTTATGGATTAAACGGAAATGATCAGATTGGTAGTTTTAATTATATTGGAACTTTTAATGGAACAGGTTTTTACAATGGTAAAAATGTTGCTACAATAGCTTCTGCAGGTAACGCCTCTTTAGGATGGGAAGAAAATGTAACTTTTGATTTTGGTGTTGATTTCTCATTATTTAACAATAGAGTTTCTGGTTTCTTTGATTATTACAACAGAAAAACAAATAAACTCTTATATAATTTAGGCGTTTCGGCTTTAAATGCAGATTCTTTTGTTTTTCAAAATTTTGGAGGAATGAAAAATAGTGGTGTTGAATTCTCAATTAACACCAAAAATATTATTTCTAAAAATAATAGTTTTGTTTGGTCAAGTGGTATCAATTTTACTGCTAATAAAAATAAAGTAACAGAATTGGATAAGGATGAGATTATATCTGGAAATTATATAAGAAAAGTTGGAGAAGATTTTAATACTTTAAATTTATATGGATATGCAGGTGTAGACCCACAAACTGGTGTTGAGTTGTATTTTACAGATAAAACAGAAACAACAACAACTTCAAATAGTCGTGAAGCTGTTAGATACAACCACGGTAAAACTTCCCCAGATTTTTATGGATCTTTTATTAATACATTTACATATAATAATTTTTCTCTTACAGCTCAATTATATTCCAGTTGGGGTGGGCAGATTTTTGAAACAACAGGATATATTCAAAATGACAACGGAAATCAACGCTTACGTGATTACAGTAATACTTCATATTATGTATATCAAGAAAGATGGCAGAAACCAGGAGATATAACCGATGTACCAAAATATGTTTATGGAAATTCAAGGTCAGAAACTCGATCATCAAGATGGCTTCATGATGCCAGTTACCTCAGATTAAAAAGATTAGAACTGGCGTATAATTTTTCTTATGAATTATTAGAAAGAACTTTTATTGATAAATTAAGGCTGTATATAAGCGCAGATAACATCTGGACTTACACTAAAGATGATACACTAAACAATGACCCTGAAATAGGAGGAATCACAGGTGGAGCAAGTTTTGATGCTCCTCTTAATAAAACTATCTATTTTGGGCTTAATATTTCTTTCTAATATTATAATACTTACTTTAAAAACTTACAAAAATGAAATATATATCTTTTTTAATTATAGTATCTATTTTTAGTCTTGTTTCATGTAATCAAGAAGATTTCTTAGATAAAAAACCATACGATAAAATTATTACAGGAGATGTAATAATAGATTACCCAACATTCGAAGCTGCAGCAAAAGGAGTGTATAATATTTTCCAAGACACATACTACTACAATAGTTACTCTACTATACTTCCCGACCTCATGTCAGATAATGTTAAAAATAATGACTATTTCGTATTTGGTGATATAGATAAATATGAAACCAAAGCAGATAACCGCTATGCAGATAGAATGTGGCAAAAGATGTCTTCTCTTATTGCACAATCTACAATTGTTATAAGACAAGCTAAAGAATTTGATTTTGGTTCCAAACAACAAGAAGCTGATAATTTAATTGGGCAGCTATTTATTGCTCGTGGCCTGGCATATTTTAATATGCAGCGTTTTTTTGCTCAACCATATAACTTTACAAGTGATGCGTCTCATTTAGGAATTCCTCTAATAAATGAAGATGAAGTAGGAATTAATGTCATTAGTCCGGCTCGTAGTACAACTAAAGACGTGTATAATAAAATTCTTGATGATTTTGAAAAGGGTATAAACCTTATAAATGAAGATATTCAATCTCCCTATTATTTGAATAAGTATTCAGCTAAAGCTTTACTTGCCAAAATTTATTTATATATGGAGAATTGGTCTGCTGCAAATAATCTAGCTACAGAGATAATAAATAGTGGTATGTATTCCCTACTTTCAAATACAGAATATGTTTCAAGTTGGACATTAAATGACACCTCTGAAACAATCTTTTCTATTGTAAATTCAGATACTGATAATTCAGGGTTTTCTTCAATAACATATTATTATGGTCGGCCAAGATATTTTGCTACAAATGATCTTTATAATTCATTTGATGATAACGATGTTCGAAAAGAGTTAATTAGCAATAATAAAGCCTTAAAATATACATCACCTGACAGAGATGACAATATACCCATTGTAAGATTATCTGAAATGTATCTTATACAAGCTGAGGTTTTGTCCGAACTGGGTGATGATGAAGGAGCAAAAAATGCTTTAAATATGATTCATCTAAGAGCAAACCCAGATGCAGTTCCTATTTCAGAGTCAGGAGATGCTTTAAAGATATTAATTCAGGATGAAAGAAGAAAAGAATTGATGTTTGAAGGGCAACGTTTGTTTGATTTAACAAGAAAAAAGATGAGTTTTATTAAATATAGTACATCGGTAGGTACCCCTATTGATATTTTATATCCTAATAATTTAGCCATCTTACCTATTCCTCAAAAAGAGATTGATGCTAATGATAATATTACACAAGATCAACAAAACCCGGGGTATTAGTAATTTTTTAACACCTAAAAGCAAGCCGTTTGCATTCTATGAAATGAATTTTGTTTGTTCATTAGAATTAAACTCAAATAGCTTGCTTTTTTAATGCTATAGAAACTTCTCATTAGTAAATGGGTATGAAAATTAAAAAGATAAAACTAAACAGATGAAAAATATAATTTTGTTATTAGCTGTATTCGTATCATTATGGTCTTGTGCAGAGAAAAAAAATGAATACGTACTGTATTCTGGAAACATAAAGAATACAAATGAAAGAATTATTAAAATGGTTAATAATGGTAAAAGTTTCCAAAAAGAAGTAACCATAGATGCTTCTGGAAATTTTAGAGACACTTTATTTATTGATGGTCCTGGTAGTTATTTTTATCAGATAGGAAAATCGTATAGCACCGTATTTTTAAAAAACGGCTATGAACTAAACGTTAGTATCGATGCAGACGATTTTTATAGATCTACAAAATATACAGGTAAAGGTAGTGATCTAAACAACTACCATGTTGCAAGAGGTACTTTAAAGGGTAAGTTGGTTGGGGATTCTAAAACATTTTTTTTAGTTCCTGTTGATGAGTTTTTACTTAAAATACAGAGTAATAAAGAAGCTTTTTTGACATTGCTTAAAGAGTCAAATTTAAGTGGAGAAGACAAAGCACTTCAAAAGAAAATAATAGAGCACGATTATTTACTTACAAGATATAATTATGATAAATTTAATCACTATCACACGAAGCAACATCCGGAATTACCTGAAGGTTATTACGATCCAATTAGGCAAATGGATCTAAGTGATGAGGAATCATTTCTAAATGATAAAAGTTATCGCAATTTGGTTATTGAAAACTGGCGACTTACCTCTAAAGAGGCAATGGAAAAAGACCCAAATTTAACAGCTGTAGACTTTGTTGAAAATCAGGTTAAAGATTTGAAGAGCATTAAAATTAAAGAGCAAATTGTAAGTATGCTTTTTAGACAGATGAGCTTAAAGAATAAAAATTATGAAAGTGATTATCCTAGAATTATGGCGCTTTTATCAACTGATAAAATGAAGGAAAAATTGACTGCTAGATATGAGTCCGTAAACAATACAAAACCGGAAATGCCTGCCCCAGATTTTAATTATGAAAATCATAAAGGAGGCAAAACAGCTTTAAAGGACTTAAAAGGTAAAATATTATATGTTGAGGTTTGGGCTACCTGGTGTGGGCCTTGCATAAAAGAAATGCCCGCTTTAACGCAATTAATTAAAGATTTTAAAGATAAAGATATCGAGTTTGTAAGTATTTCTATCGATTCAAAAAATGACTATGAAAAATGGAGAAAAATGGTTCCAGAAAAGAATGTTGGTGGGACACAATTATTTGCCGACAAAGGTTTAAAATCTGATTTTATGAAAGCTTTTAGCGTTGGCTTGATTCCGAGATCAATCTTGTTGGACGAGAACGGAAAAATTATAACGCATAAAGCACCTAGACCTTCGGCTGAAAACACAAAGCAATATTTAGATAGTCTGCTAACTAGAAATGTAAAAAAATTATAATGAAAAAGTATTTTTTAAGTGTCTTATTTGTGTGTTTCAGTGTCATTCTTGTGTCTGGGCAAACAATAGATGCAAAGTTTAAATTCATTAAAGAATTAGGTGGTATAGAAGAGTATGTGTATGAACCAAACGGATTAAGCATTTTGTTAGTTCAAGATAATGCGGCTCCTGTGGTCACAACTCAAATTACCTACAGGGTAGGTTCAAAACATGAGGTTTCTGGAAACACAGGTTCTACACACCTTTTAGAACATTTAATGTTTAAAGGCACGCCCAAATACAATAAGGAGACCATAACAATACCAAATGCATTGCAAAATATTGGTGCTAGAATGAATGCAACCACATGGTATGACCGTACTAATTATTATGAAACCATACCAAGCGATTACCTGGAATTAGCATTGGATATCGAAGCCGATAGAATGCGGAATTCATTATTAAAAGCAGAAGACAAAGCAGCCGAAATGACTGTGGTTAGAAATGAATTTGAGCGCGGAGAAAACAACCCGAACAGGTTGTTGTCAAAAGAAATGTGGGCAACAGCATTTATGGCGCATACCTATCATCATTCTACTATTGGGTGGCGGTCTGATATTGAAAATGCGCCAAATGAAAAACTTAAAGAGTTTTATAATACCTATTATTGGCCAAACAATGCGACATTATCCATTATAGGAGATTTTAATAAAGTAAATGTCTTTAAATTAGTCGATACATATTTTGGAGTAATTACTAAAGCACCACATGAATTTCCGCAACCTTATACCGAAGAGCCAGAACAATTTGGGCCAAGAAAGATTATAATAAAAAAACCTGGTCAACAAGGTGTTGTTGTAGTCGCTTTTAAAAGCCCTGGTAAATTGCATGACGATCATGCAGCATTAACAGTATTAAGCGATATTCTTAAAAGTGGCGCATCTTCAATTTTAAATAAAACGTTTACAGATACCGGATTGGCACTTTATGCCTATAGTGCGCTTACAAGTTTTAAAGAACACAATTTATTCTCGGTTGGTGCAGGATTTACCGAGAAATCTAAACATGAAGATATTAATGACAAAATATTAGAGGTTATTAAGGCAGTTAAAGAAAATGGCGTTACTCAAGAAGATTTAGATAGAGTTATTGCAAAATCCGAAGCCAACGATATTTTTCGTCGTGATGGTTCGTTTGCTATCGCCGGCGTTATTAATGAAGCCATTGCTGTAGGAGATTGGACAAGTTATATAAACAACATAGAAAAATTAAAAAAAGTAACCGTTGAGGACGTTAAAAGGGTTGCGAATACCTATCTTTTAGAAGATCAAAGCACAACAGGATATTTTATTCCAAAAAAACCAGGATCTAATAAAAAGACAGCGAACAAAAAAGGCAATCAGTTTAAAAATGATGACGGTATAGTCTTTTTTAGAAATCCAGAAGCGCAAGATCATAACAACGTTTTTACTTCCGATTATAATCCTGAAGCAGTATTAGATCAAACAGAATTGCTTAGCTCAAAATTAAATTACAACCGACAAACAGTTTCGGGAATAGACATTACAACGGTTAAAACCGGAGCAAAAGGATTTGTTAATATAGTAGGAAGTATTAATGCAGGTAGTTTTTATACAATCGAAAACGAAACGATTGCTTCAATAACAGCAGACATGTTATTAAAGGGAACTATGAGTAAAGATAAATACGCTTTGTCTCAAGCATTAGAACGTTTAGGTGTTAAAATGAATATTAAAGCCGGAACATATAAAACCACATTTAGTTTTAAATGTTTATCAAATAATGTAGATGAAGTTGTTGCACTTTTGGCTGATGCACTACGCAACCCTGCGTTTGATGATAAAGAGTTTGAACTATTGAAACAACAATATAGTGGCAACACTCAAAATAATTTAGATAATCCTTCAATATTAGCCAAGATTAAATTAAGTCAGATTATATATCCTAAAGGGCATCCAGAATATTCAGATGCGATAGATGTGCAAATTGAAAAAATTAATAAGGTAACCATAGATGATATTAAGATATTTCACAAGAATCATTATGGAGTAAAAGAAATGCATGTCGTTGCTGTTGGAGATATTAATGAAAAAGTGCCAGCTGCTTTCGGTAAAGCATTTAAAGGCTGGAATGCTGGTGTCAACTCTAAATTGGTAACCTTAAAAGGGAACATTATATCTAAAGCTCAAAATGAAATTATTACGGTTAAAGGCAAGCCTAGTGCCCAATTACTTATTGCACAATATACAGGGCTTACTAAAGAAGATACAGATTATAGATCATTTCAATTAGCGACATTTGTATTAGGCGGAGGTTTTTCGGGACGATTAATGCAAACAGTAAGAGATGTTGATGGTTTGACCTATAGTATTGGTGCAAGACATACTTCAGATACTTATACTGATGGATACTTTGTTGTAAGCGCTTCTTTTAATCCAACATTGCTAAAAAAAGGAGAGAATGCAACGTTGGTACAAATCAATTCATGGATTAATGAAGGTATTTCTGCTGAAGTATTGGCAAATAAAAAATCTAATTTAATAGGAAGTTTTAAAGTAAGACTTTCCACTACTGGAGGTTTGGCTGGAAGCATTCTTTCATTCGTTAATCAAGGCAAAGCCCCTTCATATATTGACCAATATCCAAATGATATTAATGCCGTTACTTTAGATCAGGTAAATATGGTAATTAAAAAATATATAGATCCTGAAAAGTTTATTATCATAAGGTCAGG
>JAUVBX010000042.1 GCA_030590985.1 Lutibacter sp.
ACCATTGAGTAATTCTTGAATATTTTCAAGCCTACTAATATCCTCAGGCATGGCATCTTTTTCTAAATCTCTTACTATTCTAGTTTTTTGTACTACTTCTTTTGCTACCTCAAAAGCATCATGATTTTGCATAAAAATCGTAAAGCTTTTAAGCATCATCACAAAATCGACTAACTTACGTTTAGTCCCAGCATTTAGTTGAATGTCAATTTTATCGATCTGCTCTAAAACACTAAATATTGATTCCCCAATTTCATTGGCTTTAACCGTAAGTCTATCAATAGTAGTTTGACCAATACCTCGTGCCGGATAATTAATTACTCTTTTTAAAGCTTCCTCATCTTTTGAGTTAATTAGTAAACGTAAATAAGCTAAAATATCTTTAATTTCTTTACGTTGATAAAAAGAGATACCTCCATAAATACGGTATTTAATACTCTTTTTACGCAATGCATCTTCAACAGCTCTAGATTGTGCATTAGTTCGGTATAGAACAGCGAAATCTGTATTTTTAAGTTGTTTATTTAGTTTATTTTCAAAAATGGAATCCGCAATATAACGACCTTCTTCAGCATCTGATAACAAACGCATAACAACAACCTTTTCCCCTTGATCATTTGCTGTCCACAGTTCCTTATCTAACTTTATTTTATTCTTTTCAATAACTGAATTTGCCGCTTTTACAATATTTTTAGTAGAACGATAATTTTGTTCCAATTTAAAAGTAACAGCATCAGTATAATCCTTTTGAAAATTTAATATATTCTGAATATTAGCTCCTCTAAATGCATAGATACTCTGAGAATCATCACCTACCACACAAACATTTTGAAAACGATCAACCAAGGCACGTACAATTAAATATTGTGAATGATTGGTATCTTGGTACTCATCGACTAAGATATATCTAAAACGATCTTGATACTTGGCTAAAACTTCTGGAAAACGAGTTAGAAGTTCATTTGTTCTCAATAATAAATCATCAAAATCCATTGCACCAGCTCTAAAACATCTATCGACATAATTTTTATAGATATCTCCCATTTTTGGGCGCTTTGTCATTGCATCATGCTCTACTAATTCTGGATTATTATAATAAGCCCTTACGGTAATAAGATTATTTTTGAACTTTGAAATACGAGAAGCAACTGCTTTTGGTTTGTATAAATCCCTATCTAATTGCATTTCTTTAATAATAGATGCAATAAGACGCTGAGAATCTTGTGCGTCATAAATAGTGAAATTACTAGGAAAACCTAATTTATCAGCTTCAAAACGTAAGATTCTAGCAAAAATTGAATGAAATGTACCCATCCACAAGTTTTTAGACTCGCTTTCACCGACAACTGAGGCGATACGGTCTTTCATTTCTCGTGCTGCTTTGTTTGTAAATGTTAAGGACAAGATATTAAACGGATCTATTCCTTGTTCCATTAAATAAGCAATGCGATAGGTTAATACACGTGTCTTACCAGAGCCTGCGCCAGCAATAATAATCATAGGACCATCTTTGTGTAAGACGGCTTGTTGTTGGGCATCATTTAAATCTTGTATGTATTTTGACACGATTTGGTTTCTAAACTATATTGAACTTTCAAAGTCTGTCAAAAATACAATATATTGCTATTTTTAAAAAGGTTTTGCTATTTATGATTGATAAGTTTTCAACACTTTTACTTAACATAGATAACACAAATTTTTTCAATTTCTTATTACTTCAAACAAGACTAAATAATAATTATTTCGTACTTTTACAAACCTAATTTTTTCAAATTGATGAAGCATTTAAATAGTATCTCTTTTAGTATTCTAACAAGTATACTCCTTCTAATAAGTTGTCAAAATCCTATTTCTGAATTGTCAAAAGAATTTTCATGTGATAATGTAACAAAATTGGAAAATTTAGAAACAGTTAGCGACTTTAAAAATATCTTTAGTGTAGAAGTCCCAAAACACTGGAATACAAAACTTTATTATGATGATAATCAATCGGAAATATTTTCAGCTGATACTATTAAGAATCTTTCTGATTCATATATAATGGATTTTTCAGTAGTCTTAAACAACTTAGAAATAAACAAAAAATTACAAGAAAAAGTTTTACAAAAAGCTATGGATAACAATCTAAAAACTCTTAAAGAAAGTTTCCATAATTTCAAAGGTAATAAGGCATATGCACATTTAGGTCTTGGTAGTAGTAAAGGAATGGATTTATATGTTTTTCAGTACTATTTCAAATTAAATGAGGAAAAATATATGCTTATTAAAACAGAGTTTTATGGCAAAGAAGGTTTTGATAATCGGTTTTGTGAATCTGTTTCATTAATAGAAAAAATTTCAATTAAATAAATAAAATAATTACTAAATCTAAACATAATCATGCAAACTTTACTAGATCGTTTTTTTAAATACATAAAAATTGACACACAATCAGACCCAAATAATGAAGAGGTTTTCCCAAGCACTAAAAAACAATGGGATTTAGCTAATTTATTAGTTCAAGAACTTAAAGAAATAGGGATGCAAGATGTAAGCATAGACGAAAATGCATATATTATGGCTACTTTACCTTCTAATGTGTCTTATGAAGTTCCTACTATTGGTTTTATAGCTCATATGGATACCAGTCCTGATTTTTCAGGTACAAATGTTAACCCTCAAATTCATAAGGATTACGATGGAAAAGATGTGGTACTAAACAAAAAAGAGAATATTGTTATGACGACTGATTATTTTGACGATTTACTGATGTATAAAGGTCAAACACTTATAACAACTGATGGTACTACACTTTTAGGGGCAGATGATAAAGCAGGTATAACAGAGATTATTACAGCTATGGAATATCTACTTGCACACCCAGAAATTAAACATGGTACTATTAAAATTGGTTTTACACCAGATGAAGAAGTAGGAAAAGGAGCTCACAAATTTGATGTTGAAAAATTTGATGCAGAGTGGGCATATACTATGGATGGAAGTCAAGTTGGAGAATTAGAATATGAAAATTTTAATGCTGCAGGTGGAAAAGTTATTATTACAGGTAAAATAGTACATCCGGGTTATGCTAAAAATAAATTGGTTAACTCTATGACTATAGCTGCTGATTTTATAAAAGCACTACCTACAAAAGAAGTACCCGAACATACTGAGGGTTATGAAGGTTTTTTCCATTTACATACCATGAAAGGTGAAGTTGAAAATACAGAACTCTATTACATCATCCGTGATCATGATATGAAAATATTTCAAGAACGTAAAGCAGTTTTTCAGAAAGTTGCTGATGATCTAAATAAAAAATTAGGTGAAGACTTAATAGCTGTAGAAATTAAAGATCAATACTTCAATATGCGTAAAAAGGTAGAACCAGTAATGCATATTGTAGATATCGCAGAGCAAGCGATGAAAGATTTAGGGATAAAACCCTTAATTAAAGCTATACGCGGAGGAACAGATGGATCTCAACTTTCATACAAAGGTCTTCCGTGTCCCAATATTTTTGCTGGTGGTCATAATTTTCATGGAAAATATGAATTCGTTACTGTAGAAGCGATGCAAAAAGCAACAGATGTAGTGGTGAAAATTGCTGAATTAACAGCTGAAAAATATAAAAAATAAATTGATTTTATATGACATAAAAAAAGAGGCAACACTTTCCTCTTTTTTTTATTGATTATTTTAATTTTATTACCTAGCTAAAACTTCTGCTACTTTTTTGCCAATTTCAGCAGGTGATTCAACAACGTGAATTCCGTGTTCAGCTAAGATTCTCATTTTAGCTTGTGCAGTATCATCTTTACCACCAACAATAGCACCTGCATGACCCATAGTACGTCCTTTTGGGGCTGTTTGACCTGCTATAAAACTGATAACTGGTTTTCTATTTCCATCTTCTTTTATCCATTTTGCTGCATCAGCTTCTAAATTCCCACCTATTTCACCAATCATTACGATTGCATCAGTTTCTGGATCGTTCATAAACATCTCTACTGCATCTTTAGTAGTTGTTCCAATAATTGGATCACCTCCGATGCCAATTGCTGTAGAAATACCCAAACCTTGTTTTACTACCTGATCAGCTGCTTCATAAGTTAGTGTTCCTGATTTAGAAACAACACCTACTCTACCCTTCTTAAAAACAAAACCAGGCATAATACCTACTTTAGCTTCTTCTGGTGTAATTACTCCTGGACAGTTTGGACCAACTAATCTACAATCCTTTTTGCTAATATAATCTTGAACTTTTACCATATCTGCAACTGGGATACCTTCTGTAATACAGATTATTGTTTTAATTCCAGCTTCTGCTGCTTCCATCATGGCATCAGCTGCAAATGCAGGTGGTACAAATATAATTGACGTATCAGCTTGTACTTTTTCTACTGCCTCAACTACTGAGTTAAATACAGGTTTGTCTAAATGACTTGTACCTCCTTTTCCTGGAGTTACTCCTCCAACAATATTGGTACCATAATCTATCATTTGAGAAGCATGGAATGTTCCCTCACCTCCTGTGAAACCTTGAACAATTATTTTTGAATCTTTATTAACAAGAACACTCATAAGAAAATATATATATTTTTAATTATCGAAAATTGTGGCACAAAAGTAAGTCTATCTGTTGCAATAAAAAACAGAAATAAGAAATATTTTATTAAAAATTTATTCTTTTACTCTTTCTATATAGTTGCCCTTTTCAGTATCTACTTTTATTTTATCTCCTTCATTGATAAATAATGGGACATTGACACGTGCTCCTGTTTCAACAGTGGCTGGTTTGGTAGCATTTGTAGCTGTATTACCTTTTACACCTGGTTCGGTTGCTGTTACTTCTAATATAACATTTAGGGGCATATCAACAGATAAAGGTTGTTCATCTGATGCCCTAACAATTATTGTTACAATTTCACCTTCTTTTAGCAAATCAGGAGCATCTAAAACATCTTTTTGAAGAGTAATCTGATTATAATCATCAGTATTCATGAAATTATATGTAACACCGTCAGCATCAGCATATAAAAATTGGTATTTTCTAGTTTCTACTCGAACTTCTTCTATTTTATTTCCAGCTGAAAAAGTATTATCCAGCACTTTTCCTGTAGTTAAACTCTTTAATTTCGTACGTACAAAAGCTGGTCCCTTACCAGGTTTTACATGTAAAAATTCGATTATTTTATAAGTATCATTGTTAAAAACAATACAAAGTCCTTTACGTATATCTGAAGGTGATGCCATAATTGGTTTAAGATTTTAAATAGTTTGTTTTTCTGTTTTGTTATTTGCTATTAAGACTAGTATATCCTTTCATAATTCCCCGCTTAGAGTCTTTAATAAATTGTAATATTTGATCTCTTTCTTTTGAAGCTTTCATTTCTGCCTCAACGATACCTATAGCTTGTGTGGTATTATAATTTTTTTGATAGATAATACGATAAATATCTTGTATTTCACGAATTTTTTCACTCGTAAAACCTCTTCTACGTAAGCCTATTGAGTTTATTCCAACAAATGAAATAGGTTCTTTAGCTGCTTTAGTATATGGGGGAATATCTTTACGAACTAATGACCCTCCGGAAACCATTGCATGATCTCCAATATGAATAAATTGATGTACTGCGGCCAAACCTCCAATAATAGCATTTTTTCCTACGATAACATGTCCTGCTAAAGCTACTCCATTTACCACAATTGCATTATCTCCCAATACACAATCATGTGCTATATGGGCTGTTGCCATTATCAAACAATTATCCCCAATTTTTGTTACTCCAGATGCTTTAGTTCCTCTATTGATAGTTACAAACTCTCGTATGGTTACATTGTTACCAATTACTACTAATGAATCTTCATCTTCAAATTTTAAATCTTGTGGAATAGCTGAAATCACAGCTCCTGGAAATATTCTACAATTTTTACCAATTCGAGCTCCTTCCATAATAGTTACATTAGACCCAATCCATGTTCCATCTCCAATTTCTACATTATTTTCAATATTTGTAAATGGTTCAATAACTACATTTTTGGCTAATTTTGCTCCTGGATTTACATATGCTAAAGGTTGATTCATAATTATTCTGTGTCTTTTATTCGTACTATTTGTGCCATTAATTCGGCTTCGACTACTAATTTATTATTTGCATACCCATAAGCTTGCATATTACATATACCTCTACGTATCGGAGTAATCAATTCAGCTTTAAATATTAGCGTATCACCTGGTAGTACTTTTTGTTTAAATTTCACCTTATCCATTTTCATAAAATAAGTTAAATAATTCTCTGGATCAGGTACTGTGTTTAGTACTAAAACTCCTCCACATTGTGCCATCGCCTCAACTTGTAATACCCCTGGCATTACAGGAGCTCCTGGAAAATGTCCTACAAAAAATGGTTCGTTCATAGATACATTTTTCATACCCACAACGTGTTTATCAGAAAGCTCAATAATTCTATCAATTAATAAAAAAGGTGGTCTGTGTGGTAGAATCTCCATTATTTGATGAATATCCATTAATGGAGGTTGACTCAAATCATATTGAGGTACTTTATTCCTTTTTTCTAATTGTATTATTCTCGCTAATTTTTTGGCAAATTGTGTATTAATCTTATGTCCTGGTTTTGTAGCAATAACTTTACCTCGAATTCTAGTACCCACAAGGGCTAAATCACCTATTACATCTAATAATTTATGTCTTGCAGCTTCGTTAGTCCAACGTAATTCAAGATTATTTAAAATACCATTAGCTTGTACTGAAATATCTTTTTTGTTAAAAGCTTTCTTTAGTTTTTCCATTGTTTCAACAGAAATTTCTTTATCTACATATACTATAGCATTATTTAAATCACCTCCTTTTATAAGATTGTGATTTAAAAGCATTTCTAATTCGTGTAAAAAACTAAATGTTCTTGCTTCACTTATTTCACTTTTAAAATCAGATATAGTTGATAAAGTAGCATTCTGTGTTCCAATAATATTAGCACCAAAATCTACTAGAGTTGTTATTTGATATTCATCTGCTGGCATTAACATTATTTCACTTCCTGTTTCTTCATCTTTATAGCTGATAATCTCTGTTACAATATATTCTTCACGTTCCTTATCTTGTTCTATAATACTTGCTTCTTCTAGAGCTTCAATAAACATTTTAGAAGAACCATCCATTATGGGAGGCTCAGCTGCATTTACTTCTATTATAAGATTATCAATTTCTAAACCTACTGCGGCAGCTAATACATGTTCAGAAGTATTGATACTCACTCCATTTTTTTCTAAGTTAGTACCACGTTCTGTACTTGTAACATATCTTGCATTTGCTTCAATTATTGGGCAACCTTCCAAATCAATTCGTATGAATGCATATCCATGATTTACGGGTGCTGGTTTAAAAGTCATTACTACTTCTTTCCCAGTGTGTAAACCAATTCCTGTTATGGATATCTCTTTACTAATCGTTTTCTGCTTCGTCATTTTGAATTTGATTTAATTTTTTTGTTAAAGTATCTATCTGTCGTTTTAAATCAGGCAACATTTTAAACACTGCTGATGAACGATAAAAATTTCTCATTTCTATAGCTGGAGAACCTTGTAAAATAACTCCTTCTTTTTTTGGACTTGCAGCAACACCCGCTTTAGCACCAATTTTTACATTATCAGGTATAATAATGTGGCCTGCAATGGCGACTTGTCCTCCTATCATACAGTTTTTACCAATTTTAGTAGATCCTGCTATTCCTGTTTGTGCTGCAATAACTGTATTTTCTCCAATTTCTACATTGTGTGCAACTTGTATATGATTGTCTAATTTTACACCATTGCCAATTTTTGTACTACCAAGTGTCGCTCGATCAACTGTAGATCCTGCACCAATTTCAACTCTATCACCTATTATTGCATTCCCCGTCTGTGGAGTTTTTTTAAAGTCACCATTATTTGTAGGTGCAAACCCAAATCCATCTGAACCTATCACAACATTTGCGTGCAAGATACAATCATCTCCGATAATACTCTCTGAATAAACTTTAGTTCCCGAAAAAAGTGTGGTATTATTTCCAATAGTAGTATTATCACCAATATAAACTTGAGGATATATTTTCACATTTTCACCTATTTTTACATTTTCTCCGATATAAGCAAATGCTCCAATGTAATGCTTATCACCAATCTTTGCAGATTTACTTATGAAACAAGGTTCTTCTATTCCTGTTCTATCTGCTTTTACTTGATCGTAATAGGATAAAAGTTGTGTGAAAGCTTGGTAAGCATCCTCTACTTTAATCAAAGTGGCCGATATATTTTTTTCAGCTACAAACTTGTTGTTTACAATAACAATTGATGCTTTGGTATTATAAATATATTTTGTATATTTTGAATTAGATAAAAAAGAAATTGATCCTTCTTCTCCTTCTTCAATTTTTGAGAGTTTATAAACAGTAATTGACTTATCACCAACGATTTCACCGTTCAATAAAGTTGCTATTTGAGTGGCCGTAAATTTCATTTGTATGCAAAAATAGAAAAAAATATTACTAAATAGTTGTTAATCTATATACCTTTCGGTTTTATGATAAGATTAAGACAAATAAATATGGTTGCTTAACTTTTAATATATTATCCAAAAACGTTGTGCTTTTCGATGATTATTTATTAATAAAAAATCATTTTTTTTGAATATTTAGCTATAACAATAAAATAATTCAACATTCCTAAAAAGACATGTTAAATAAGCAGATACATTTTATTAAACTTATGCATAAATAGGATAATCCTTCATCATCTTTTTAACTTCTTTTCCTACTTCTTTTAAAACTTTTTCATCTTCAAAATTTTGGATAACACGATCAATTAAATCAACTATTTTATCCATATCTTTTTCTAGTAATCCTCGCGTAGTAATTGCGGGGGTTCCAACGCGAATACCACTAGTGACAAAAGGTGATTGCGTATCAAAAGGAACCATATTTTTATTGACTGTTATGTGTGCTTTTACTAGAGCATTTTCGGCTTCTTTTCCTGTGATATTTTTATTACGTAAGTCTATTAACATCATATGATTATCAGTTCCACCTGAAATCAAATTGTATTCCTTTTTCACAAAAGCTGAAGCTAAAGCTTTTGCATTTTTTTTAATTTGTACCTGATAATGTAAAAAATCATCTGAAAGTGCTTCTTTAAAAGCTACTGCTTTTGCAGCAATAACATGTTCTAATGGTCCACCTTGCATTCCTGGAAATACAGCAGAGTTTAAAATTCCAGACATTTTTTTAATTTTTCCACTTTTAAATTTTAATCCCCAAGGATTATCAAAATTTTCTCCCATTAAAATAAGTCCACCTCTTGGACCTCTAAGTGTTTTATGAGTAGTTGTTGTGACAATATGAGCATGAGGCATCGGATCATTAAGAATTCCTTTTGCAATTAAGCCAGCTGGATGAGAAATATCTGCTAATAATAGGGCTCCTACACTATCTGCAATCTTTCTAAAACGCTTAAAATCCATATCTCTTGAATAAGCTGAAGCACCCGCAAGTATCAATTTAGGTTTTTCTTTGGTTGCAATTTCTTGAATTTTATCATAGTCTATCTCTCCTGTCTCCTTATCAACTCCATAAGAAACAATGTCATAAAGTATACCTGAAAAATTTACAGGAGATCCGTGTGTTAGATGACCTCCGTGTGATAAATCGAAACCAAGTATTTTATCTCCTGGCTTAAGAATGGCCTGATAAACTGCTGCATTAGCTTGAGAACCCGAATGAGGTTGAACATTTGCATAAACTGCTCCAAAAAGTTCTTTGGCTCTATCAATTGCCAATTGTTCTACTTGGTCAACCACTTCACAACCTCCATAATAACGTTTTCCAGGATATCCTTCAGCATATTTATTGGTCAGAACAGAACCCATTGCTTTCAACACTTGTTTACTAACGTAATTTTCAGAGGCTATTAACTCTAATCCATTTTTCTGACGTTTTTTTTCCTTTTTTATCAGTTCGAATAATTGCGTGTCTTTTTTCATCCCTAAGGTATTTAAATAATGACGTCAAAGATAAATAAATTAAGACAATTTTAAAGATTGTTTGCCTGTTAATAACAATCTTTGTAACAAATCAAATCAAGCTCTTTAATTATAGATATTATTTTATATTTTTGTTGTATACTCAATAAACATTCAATAAAATGTATACAATAGTCCGTTTCGTTTTCTTTTCCTCATTTTTCTTGCTACTTTTTGCTTCTTGTAAAGATGATAATAAGGTAATTACTTCATTTGGTTATATGAATGAAAAGCTCGAAGAATCAACAGATCTTACTGAAGTGAAAAATGGTGTTTATAGAGGTATTTTAGAACGTAAAGTCGAAGGTGATAGTATTAAACATTACCCTATCTATACACGTTTAAAAGATGCCCAAAAAGTATCAAATGAATTTTATTACTATCTAGAATCTTTAAAAGATAGTATTTATAAAGGAACATTAGATGAAGATGAAGCACGTACTTCTTATGGAAAACTAGTTAGCAGTGAGTATTTAGATAGTTACTTTTTTAGCAAGCAGTCTTTTACTCCTAAAGGAAATGAGTTTCTTTTGAAAATTAACGAATATAAAGGTGATTTTGAACAAGCCTTAGGGAAAGGTTATGGTACAGTTGCTTCTATGGTAACTTCTCGTTTCAGAACGAAAGAGCTAATGGACTATAGTGGTACAATTATACCTTGGTTAAATTTCAAATTTGAATCATTCCCCGCTATGGCTTCAATTTTTAATATCACACAAATGCAATATGATATTAGACAAATTGAAATGGAACTTATTGATGCAATGAATAGTGGAGAGTTTGAAAAAGAGTTTGCTATGCGTAATTATACAGGTATTGTACGATTAGATAAAGGTTCCTATTACCCAGATGAAAGAATTACCGGTCGAATTGTAATGGGTCGTTTTGATAGTAGTATATCACCTTTTGATATTGTTCTGAATGGTCAGAGTTTAAGTAGTCGATATGCTACAAACGGTGCTGTTTTAATTGATTTTAAAGCACCTAAACCTGGTGAATATAAATTAAATGGAAATTTTACGGTTCTATATGATGGTACGCCAGTTGTAATTGATTACAATTCAGTATATAAAGTCATATCAAGAGAAAATGTAATTGAAAAGGTAGTTTATAAAACAGAATATGTAGATAAACTAATATATATTGATCGACCTGTAGCGGTTAAAACTGAACTAAAAGCAAGGCCAAAAGAAAAACAAGTAGCAAAAAAACCAGTAATTGTTTCTGATGCTAAAACTAGAAAATATTACACTTCTGGTAAAGAAGCATCTCCTGAAATTGAAGGCACTATAAATAGTGAAAAAGGTCAAGTTACCATGTTAAAAACAACTCTAAGACAAGCTAAATTAGGGGCTATTCAAACCAAAGATAATAAATCGTATGATGTTACTTCATTTAAGATTAAAGTTCCTGGTTTACTAACTGTTTATGTTGAAGGTAATGCTTTTACTGAAGAAGCTATTCGCACTATCGATAAAGCGAAATCAGGTCAAGCTGTAACTATCTTTGATATTAAAGCAGTTGATGAAGCTGGGTTAAGAGTAGGAAAAATAAAAGAAGTTAAAATTAGTTTAAAAAAATAAAAGAAATTTTGTTATTCTAACCTTATTAAATTAAAAAAATCATAATGAGAAATTATATCCTTGCTTTTGGTTTACTTCTATTCGTAGGAGCCTGTAGTTCTATTAAAAAAGCAGAAAAAAGTATCGAATCCGGCAATTATGATAAAGCTTTTAATATCGCTGTAACAGAATTATCTAAAGACAAACACAAAAAGTCTAATCAAAAGTTAATTCCTACTTTAAAAGAAGCCTTTGATAAGGCTAATGAACGTGATATCCTTAAAATTAAAACATTTAAAAAACTAAATGATCCAACTTATTTAAAACAGATTTACTCTCTTTATGTTGGAATAGATGTACGACAAGACGAGGTACTTATGCTGCAACCTTTATATTTTGATGATAAAGAAGTAAGTTTTAAAACAAAAAATTACACCCAAAATATTAATAAATCACTTAAAGATTACTCCAAATATTTATTTGATATCGGAACACAACAATTAGCTGGTTCCAAAATTGATGCCCGTAATGCTTATAAGACTTTTAACGAATTAGAATTTGTAAATCCTAGTTATTCTACAAATTTAGGAGATTTAATACGACAAGCAAAACTAAAAGGGAGTAGTCAGGTTTTATTACAATTACATAATAGCATACAACAATTTACAACAGAAGAACATATTGACGAATTAATGCGAATTAGTGAATCTAATATGAATAACCAATGGGTTATGTATCATAAAGAAAGAAAGAATAATATGATATACGACTTTGATGTAACTATTATTTTAGACCAAATGTTTATATCCCCAGAGCAAATGAATTCAGAAATCATACAACAACAAGCTCGTGTAAAAGATGGTTGGGAATATGTGTATGATGGAAATGGTAATGTCATGAAAGATAGTTTAGGAAATGATATTAAAAGAGATAAGATTATAAACGTACAAGCTGAAGTTAGAATGTATCAACAACTTAAAACAAGTAGAATTGATGGAAGTATCAAAATAAAAGATCTTAAAGCCAATACTTTAATGAGCAATACCCCTCTTTTTGGAGAAGCTGCATTTGAAAATGTTTTTGCTGAGTATCGTGGTGACCAACACGCTATTGAAGAAAAATATTATGATACTCTAAAGAATAAAAATGTTCCTTTTCCACCAGATCCTGAGTTTGTTAAATATACAATAGCGGAATTTCGAATAAAAATGATTCATTTGTTAAATAATCAAGCTTTTTAATCGGTGGAATAGTACAATTAACAATCCTAAAGGCATTAAAATAGTAGCCATCAATAAGATTTCATTAAAATTAGTAATCATTTTCTGATTCAGATAAAGCAAAATTCCTTGAGAAAATAATAAGATCTCACTACTGACTATTCCAAAAATAAAAAGATATATTCCCCATTGGTTTAATTTTTCTTTTAATAAGAGTTTAAAAATCAAAAACAAAAAGAGACTTAGAAATCCTAAAGTAAAAACATGAATATAGCCTATAACAAAAAAGGATTTAAATTGTATAGCTGTATGTGTTACAGATGGGAATGCTCCAATAAATTGCATCAGAAGTTTTAGTATATATGCTGATAAAACAAAAGATAGTAATAAGTTATTTACGAATTGATTGATTAGTTTTTGACTAATGATTTGCATTAGTATTTTCCATAAAAATAATAAAGAAAAGAGCTGAATAATAGCTCCTACAAAACCAATAATCACCACATAGTTCGGAACAGTTTTCCATAATAAAGAAAGTGCAAATGTTGGGATAACTGCAATATTTGTTAAATGAAAAAACAATTTGATGGTTTGTTGAGAAATTTTGATTTTTTTTATTTCTAGGAAACGAATAAACAAACCAAACAATAATAATACAAAGAATCCATTATACAAAAAATGGGTGTAAAAGTTGATTGAATTTTGATACAAATCTCCTTTTCCAATTTTAATACTAATAATCGAAAGACTCCAAATTCCTAGACTTGAAAGGAAGTAATAAAATATTCCCATCTTGAGAAATCGAGAGCTATAGCTTTTTTCTGCAATTATCTTTTTATAAAGAACCCATAGATAAACATAACTACTTAGTAAAAAAAGGCTTAGAAAAACAATTGAAAATAGTTTATATCCTTGCAAAGGAAAACTAATAAGCATCCCTGTAATGCTTACAGCCATAATCCAAAAAGAATACTTAAAATAGTTATTTTTTTGAATATCTTTTGATAAAAAAATACCCGTAACTAAGGTTATAATACTGAGAAAACCCCAACCTAAAAATGTAACATGAGAATGGGCCTGTAATACATCTAAATACTTAATTGTAAGAATTGGTGTCACTTTTTGCCATCGCATTAACAAGCCATAAATAGCTGAAATAACAAAAAAGAGTAACGACAAGTTAAAACGTTTATAAATAAATCTATTTATTGAAATCATTAAATCTGAAAATATTGTGCAAAAATAGTATTTTTGTACCGCTAATTACACTTATAATCTTAATAATATGAATATGCAAATAGACAAAATTTTAGAAATTCTATCCTATACAATACCTTCTGTTATTACTGG
>JAUVBX010000013.1 GCA_030590985.1 Lutibacter sp.
AGTTGTACCATTAAAAGTATAACTGTATGGAGCTGTTCCTCCTTGAGCTATTATCGTTACAGTGGCTGTTCCTCCGAAACAATCTATCGGTGTAGTAACTACAGCACTTGTCAATAAAAGTTCATCCGGTGCAACATCTATCGTTACCGTTACAGTTGCAGAACATGAGTTCGCATCAGTTACATTATAAGTGTAATCGCCTGCAGCTAATCCTGTAATTGGAGGATTGGTCGGATCGTATGTGTATGGCTCTGTTCCGCCTGTTGTTTCTAATAGAACACTTCCTGTTTCTCCAAAACACAATGGCTGGGTTGGCGTAGCTGTCAATACTAATTCGGCAGCCGATTCTGTAATAGTTACTGTAGCTGTTGCTATACAAGCATTCGCATCGGTTGCTGTAACCGTATATGCACCTGCATATAATCCTGTAATAGTAGCACCCGAGCCCGTATAAGAATCAGGACCTGTCCATGAATAGGTATAATCAGGTGTACCACCAGAAGCTAATGCTGAAGCTATTCCTGTAGCACCTCCAAAACAAGTTGCTTGGTCTTCAGTAGCCGTTACTGTTAAAGCTGTAGCTGGCTCTGTGATAGTTACTTCAGCAGTAGTCGTACATAAATTTGCATCCGTTACAGTTACTGTATAAGTGCCCGCAGTTAAATCGATAGCTGTCGCTGTGGTTTGCTCAGGAACAGTATCCCATGAATATGTATAAGTAGGTGTTCCACCAGTCACTGTCACTGTAGCTGAACCTGTAGCCTCACCAAAACATAAAACATTAGTCGGAGACGTAATGCTCGCTGCTAAAGTATTTAAGTTTATATTGGCTTGTATAGGATGACTTGCGATATCTTTTAAAGCTGCTGTAGCAGATGATGAACTTTTTGTTCTAATAAATACTGTAGCTACAGTATAATCAAAACAGGGGTCGTTAACTACATTAAGTACTTTGGTTAAATTAACAGCGCCTTCAACCCATTGATTAACATTATAGTACCACGCTGGAGGAACTACTGGATCTCCATTTACGTCCAAAACCACTTGATCATAAGCCGGAAAAGGCACCTCCGTATATACCGTATTGGTTGTAGCAAAAATTGTATTTTCTAGAAAACCAGTTATTGGATATTCCACATAAGTAAATCCAGTACCTCCATCAGATTCCCACTTATTGAGAGTAACAGTACCTACGCCACCACCATTTGTCAACTCAATGGTAAGAAGAAAGTCATTTACTGTACGACCTCCATCCGGTCCAAGACTGGTAATAGTCCAATCAGCATTCATTGTTAACGGATTTTGTAAAAACTCAAAATCGATATAACTGTTACCATTTGTTACCATTCTATCTGCAGCAAACATACACCACAAATCATTAGAATCTCCCACAAATGAAGCTCCTCCTGTACCTACACCTATTCCTGGAATCGTATCATTACCCCAAGAAAAATGAACACCTGTATTTTGGATCTCATTTTTAGAAGGAACACTTCCTTCACCCCAATGATACGTATTTGGATCATCATCTACTTTGGCGGCTCCTCCTACAAAGACAGTCATATCAGGTTCAATTGCATCTCCTGACAACCCATCTCTAGTAAAGGTTGTCATTGTGGGATCTATTGGTCCTGTTCCATCTAGTTTTATAAGCCCCCCCCCTGTAGCGAGTGGATCAAGATTATCATCAAACCAGTCTCCAACACCTAAATTGGGAGTGTCTGCATAAGCATCCCCTTCAACCTCAAATCCTCCTGATGGATTTTGTACGGGGACAATTCCTTGATAAACCAACTGAGCATTTGCCGTATAGGTTGTCATAATAAATGCCGCAAATAGTAAGGGCAAAAGAAACCATTGACGTCCAAAAAGCTGTGACTTCACTCGTAAATTGAATAAGTTATTCAGGTTTTCCATCTGTTTGTAGTAAAAATTTTTCATAATAATAGTAGGTTAGTTTTATTAATAGTAGTTCTAGGAACTAACTATGTATCCAAAAATTTTGAAATTGTTTTTCTCAAGTTTATAATTCAGTAGCAAATTTATATTTAGCATCATCTATATAATATTTTACTTATCAACTCCTAAGAGTATCTGTTCAATTCTTTTATAAAAACACCAAAACAAACAAGTTTATCTTGGTTTATACCAAAAACAAGGGGGGATCGTAAAAAAATATTGGGGGTAATTTTTTTATTATAGCAATCTAACATTCTGTAGTTAAATAATTCTTTTTTAATATCTTAGTTAAAAATGTCGTTATTTATACTTAAAAATGATGCACAAATTTACATTTTATTTTTATATATACAGCTTTTTTTATTGATAATTATCAGTTTTTTATCTTTATATATGAGTATGAGACTAATGAAGTAATAATACAGATTTTTTGTCTAGTTCTATAAAATAGTACTTTTTATGGATGTAGTTTAACTATTTTTATAAGGATGCTTTTACGAAACCATATTCAGTAATAATTTCATCAATAATATCTCTTACAGGTTTGATATCATGAATAAGTCCAGCTATTTGTCCAATCTCTAGTTCACCTTCTTCTAGATCGCCTTCAAACATACCCTTTTTTGCTCGGGCTTTTCCTAAAAATGTAATTAATTGCTCTTTGCTGGGTAGTTGTTGATAAAATTTTTCTAGATCATTAAAAAATTGATTTTTTATTAAACGTACTGGTGCAAGTTCTTTAAGAGTAAGAAAGGTATCACCATCTTGCGTGTTGACAACTGCTTGTTTAAAATTTGTATGTGCAGAAGCTTCAGAACTTGCTACAAAACGACTTCCCATTTGCACCCCATCAGCTCCTAAAACTATAGCGGCCAGCATACCACGACCTGTGGCAATACCACCTGCAGCAATAAGTGGAATATCAATTTTTTCTTTGACCATCGGTAGTAAAGTAAATGTAGTTGTTTCTTCACGACTATTATGACCGCCAGATTCAAAGCCTTCGGCAACTATTGCATCTACTCCAGCTTCTTGAGCTTTTAATGCAAATTTGACACTGCTGACAACATGAACAACCGTAACACCATATTCTTTTAAAAAGCTTGTCCACGTTTTAGGATTGCCCGCAGAAGTAAAAACAATTTTTATTTTTTCATCGACAATTATTTGCATGATTTCCTCCACATTAGGGTAGAGGAGTGGTACATTAACTCCAAAAGGTTTATCAGTTGCCTTTTTTGCTTTTTGTATATGTTCTCTTAAAACTTTTGGATACATAGAACCTGCACCAATAAGACCCAAACCTCCAGCATTACTTACAGCAGTAGCCAGCTTGTATCCGCTAATCCAAATCATACCACCTTGTATGATGGGATATTTAATATTAAAAAGTTGTGTGATACTTGTTTTCATTGTAAATAAATGAGTTGCAGAAATTTTGTGTTAAATATAAAGTTGTTTTAATACAGATTGTTTATATCGTCTTCAAAATCATATCCATCTTCAAATTCGCTATCAAATTCGTCTTCAATTTCATTACTGATTTTTTCTGTGGTAAAATGTTTTTCAGGTGCTTCGCTAGGTAATTCTCCTGAACTAAAACTTATTATCGGTTCTTTAGAGGTGGTTTTTGAATCAATTTTTAGTAACTCTACAAAAAATGTCCACATAGCAAGAAAATCATATATATATAATAAACGACTATTGGCTTCTGGAAAAATATCAGCAAGTATAAAGTCTTTCATTTCGTTAGAAGTTTCTTTATCGCTCATGTCAATAAGAGGAATCTCTTCGCCTTGTTCCCAGTCGTCATTAGTTCGATAAAAAGCTGCCATTTCTTGTGTTGAAAAGCCGTATGCACTACTAATAGTCTTATGAAGTTCTAATAAACTAAGCTTAGCATCTATAGAAATATCCCTGATTACATCAGCTTCCACATCTAATATTAAACGAAAAGTGTATTGCATAGGGCTTGATTGATTTAGTAGCTAAAGATACAAAAATAGTATAAATGATAGAAAATTAAATAGTAATAGTTACTATTTAGATTAATTTTTTTACAAAGCTTAATTAGTGCTTTCAATAAAAAAATTAATTACTTTTACATCAAATATTTGTATTTATGGATGTTATAAAAAAATTAGAATATATCAACAGCTTTATGTCAAATACATTGATGGAAACACTCGATATAGTGTTTACAGATATGGGGGCTGATTTTTTAGAAGCCACCATGCCTGTTTCTCCTAAAGTATACCAACCTCTTGGTCTTTTACACGGAGGTGCAACTGTTGCTTTAGCAGAAAGTGTAGGTAGTACAGCTTCCTATTTTTTAATTGACCAATCACTTTACGAAGTACGTGGTATCGAAATTTCAGCGAATCATCTACGTAGTGTTAAAGAGGGTATTGTAACTGCCACAGCAAGATTACAACACAAGGGTAAAACCACACATTTATGGGAAATTCGTATTGTAGATGAACAAGATCGTTTGATTAGTATTTGTAAATTGACTAATATTGTACTTCCAAAAAAATAACAATAGATTTTGAAACCCAATAGTAAAACGATTGCCCAAAACATTCAAAAGTACCTTCAAAACAAACAACCTTTTGTATTTTACAGAAAAGGCAAAGCCACAAAGGTGAAGGCTTTAATACAGAGTAATAGGAAACTGTATACTACAATAGATTTTAATGATTCAGGTTTTGTAATGGCTCCTTTTGATTTAAAAAAACAAGTTATTCTTTTTCCCAGGTCTGAAAGTGAAGAAAAAACTTTTGAGCTTCCTGTTAAAAATGAAAAACGAATTTATTCTAGTTTCATTAAAGATGAAGATGCAAAATCAATCTATATAAAGCTGTTGAAAAAAACAATTGATTTTATTATTTCTGAAAGGGCAGATAAGGTGGTTGTTTCTCATATGATAAAAAAAGATTACGACAAGAAAAAAATAGGACTACTTTATGAAAGTTTGTTAAATGAATACGAAAATGCTTTTGTATATGTTTGGTTTCATCCTGAAATTGGCTTGTGGATGGGAGCTACTCCTGAAAACATGCTATTTGTAAATGAAGGTTCTTTTAGTACTATGGCACTGGCAGGAACACAACTAAAAAGTGATAAAATCTCTTGGGGAGCTAAAGAACAAAAAGAACAACAATTGGTTACTGATTTTATTACGGATCAATTAATACCGATAGTAGATAATTTTGAAATTTCAAATCCTTATACAGATTATGCTGGCCATTTGGTACATATACGTACCGATATTAAAGGACAACTCTCATCAAAATCAAGTTTAAAAGACTTAATAAATAGAATGCACCCGACGCCTGCAGTTTGTGGAACGCCCAGAAATATTGCAAAGGAATTTATCATTAAAAATGAAGCTTACGAACGTAGTTTTTACACGGGTTTTTTAGGAGAACTAAATCTAAATAAAAAATCTGATTTATATGTCAACTTGCGTTGTATGCAACTTCATGATTCACATGCGACTCTTTATGTTGGTGGAGGTATCACTAAAGATAGCATTCCCGAAAAAGAGTGGGAAGAAACACTTCAGAAATCTTTTATTTTAGCTAAATTTCTAAGTTAAATCTTTTCTAAAACGAAAAGACATAATGGATAGAAACGTCAAAGCTATAAATGCGGCAACACTCATCCAATAGGGTATAACATAACTACCGATGACGAAATCCCAATGTAGTAAGATCCTCAATAAATGAATTATCGCGATTACAAAAAAGAATAATGATGTAATTAATAAAAATGTTTTTAGTTTCATAATAAGATTATTTTATGGTTTTGAATCCTTATAAACTTTTATCTAAGCTTTCTCATAATACTAACTCAATACAAAGATAGCATTTATAAGATTTCTATCACTTTAAAACTTTTGTAACAAAATTAATTATTTCTTCCGTTTTTGTTTTATAATCAAACCAATGAATTTCTTTATCTTTTTTAAACCAAGTATTTTGTCTTTTGGCAAAGCGTCTGGTGTTTTTTTTGATTTCAGAAATTGCAAAGTCAAGGGTGAAATCTCCTTCAAAATAATTAAAGAGTTCGCGATAACCTACAGTTTGTAATGCATTAAGGTTCTTATAATGGTGTAAATTTTTAGCCTCTTCTAATAAACCTTCTTTAAGCATTTTATCGACACGTTTTTCTATTCGTTCGTAAATGATTTTACGATCAGCATTTAAACCAACTTTTATTGATGTAAAATTACGTTTAGTCTTGGGTTTATTTTTATAGTAGGAATACTTCTTTTTTGTGCCTAAGCAAACTTCTAGTGCACGTATGACTCGATGTGGGTTTTGAATATCAATAGTTTGATATGTTTCTGGATCTAGGTATTCTAATTGTGCTTGTAAAGTATCTATTCCATCTTTTTCAAAGTGTTGGTTGAGTTCTTTCCTAATATTAGAATCGACCTCAGGAAAATAATCCAAACCATCAATAACAGCATCTATATAAAGCCCACTACCACCTACCATAACCACAATATTATTTTTTTCGAAAAGTTGGTCGAGTAGTGTAAGGGCATCTTTTTCAAATTGTCCTACATTGTATTCCTTATGAATACTGCGATTTTGAATAAAGTGATGCGGTACTTGCGCTAGTTCATCATCGCTAGGAACAGCAGTACCGATAAGCATTTCTTTATAAAACTGTCTAGAATCACAGGAGAGAATCTCACAACCAAAATGTTTAGCAACTGCAATACTCAGGTTTGTTTTTCCTATGGCTGTAGGACCTACTATGGTAATGAGGTACTTATTCAAAGTTAATTTTTAGTTTTATACTTTATTCAATTATTGACATATTGATCTTGTTGAAATGTCAATTCAACTTTTCTCCACAGTTATAGCAAAACTCTGCATCATCATGATGGTCTGTGGCAACACAATGAGGACATGATTGTGTATTTGTATCTATGTTTTTATGTTTATTGTATTCTACAGAAACAATACCTGTAGGAATAGCGATTATAGCATAACCTAATATCATAATAATTGAAGCAATAAATTGTCCAAAAGGAGTTACTGGAGCGATATCACCATATCCAACAGTAGTTAGTGTAACAATTGCCCAATAAACACTTCTGGGGATGCTGTCAAAACCGCTGTCTTGTTTGACTTCAATGAGATACATTAAACTACCCAAAATGACTGCGATACTTAAAACTGCAAGTAAAAAAACCAAAATTTTAGTACGACTTGCTTTAAGCGCTTTAAATAAATTTTCAGATTCACCTACAAATCGAGCGAGTTTTAAAACTCTAAAAATACGGAGCAGTCTTATGGCTCTTAACGCAACAAGTGCATGTGCTCCAACTAAGAAAAACGATAAATATTTTGGAATAGTAGATAGAAAATCAATAATTCCGAAAAAACTAAAGATATACGATTTTTTGTTTTTAATGGTGATGACACGAGCAATGTATTCTAAAGAAAAAAGAATAGTTATTGTCCATTCAGCATAGTTAAAAAAATCATGATATTTATTGTTTAATGTTTCAATACTTTCAAGCATCACAAAAGCAATACTGAGTAGTATTAATATCAGTAAAATAATATCAAAAAGTTTGCCAGCAGGTGTGTCAGCTTCATAAATTATATCGTGTGCTTTTTTGCGCCAGTTTATTTGTTTATTTGTTGTCAAAACTTATTCTTTGGTTAAAATAATCATTTCATTTTGAGCAATTATTAATTGCGACATATACTTTTTTAAAAAACTGTATTCATGTGATTCATAGATGGTTTTATCTAATGTAAATGAGAAATGAATAGTTATTTTGTTATTTTTATTATTTAATAAATAAATCAACTTTCCACCATTATTTGGTAAAGATATTTTACGATTTTTAGGAACACTCTCAATTCTATAACCTTTAGGAATATTAAACACTAGATTGTATTTAAATTTTCTTTTATAGCCCAAATCTACAGGGTAAAGACGTTTATTTAATGTAAAAGGATTTGTTTTAAAATTTTTTATTAAAAATGGTTTTAGATAAATTGAATTATTATTTATAAAGTTAGGATTAGATTTAAACTCAAAAACTTCAACAAGTGGTTGGTCTCGTTTGTCTAAGTTTTCTATTGTATGATTTACAATATCTAATTCTTCATTTTCATTATCTAATTTGTCTATGTACTTTTCTACAGAGATATCTTGAATATTTTTTCTTTTATTTAATGCACTGTAGCCCATATAAACTACTCTTGTTTTAATTTTTATTTCAGTATTTTTCGAAATATCCGCTATTGCATATACATTGGTTACGTTATTATCTGAAGGTTTAAAATTAAACCAGTAACTATTTTTATCCTTTTCAAAAACACGAAATTCACCGTTAGTACAATAGAAAGGAAGCATTCCAAAGGGCATATTTTTATCAATAGCATCTAAAAAATAGTCTTTTCCTTTGATTTTAATGTGGGCTATCATATAGTTAAAATCGGAAATTACAGGATGTAATTTTCTAGGAAAACCATTCTTTCTTGTTGAAAGTAATACAAAGTCTGTTTTATAGCCTGCAGTAATTAATGCATTTATTAGACTCATATTTATTTCAACCATATTTCCGACTCCATTTTCAAATGCCTTTTTAAAGTTAAAATCTTTATAAAGATAATAATTACCATTCCAATTGTAATGATTTTGAATAAATGAATATATTTTTTTTGCTTTTATCAATTCGTTTGTTTCATTTAGTATTTCTTTAGGAATTTTATTTTCAAAGAATTTTGTTTTTCCATACTTTTTACCGAGAGGGTAGTCTTTAAAAATTTCTTTATCAACATCTTTCCATGTAGTTGTTATTTTTGAAGTATTAATGTCAGAATCTGTAAAGGTTTTTAATTCAAATTTAATTTGTTTTAGATAATTATATTTACTTGTAGAAAAATCTTCTTCAATAAATGCTGGAACATTATCAATAGAATATTCTAGGAATATACAGCTTGCAGTTGAATGACCGGCGTTCATACAATTTTTAATAAGACGATATTGTCGGGGCTCTGTGTCAAGAAGGCTTACTGTTGAAATATGATATTGCCAAAAACCTGGTATTTTGGCAAAATAGGTACTATTAATTTTTGGAATGTCATTTTGAAATAACCATCCATCAGCAAAAGTATGGTGGTATGGAGTAGATATTTTGTAGGAGTATTCAATAATACTACCGACTTTAATATTAGGTAATGTAAAAGATGTTTGATTCCAATTTTCAGATACTTTTGTCTCAAAGATATTTGATTTGTCTAAAGATGTTATTTTTTTACCGTTATTAAAATTTATAGTACTAGCTTTAATTCTAAAAACATTTTCCTTTTTATAGGTTGGTATTTCTACAGTTGTGTGTTTGAATCCCTCTTTATCAAGTATTTTGATCTTTACATAATATTCTTTAATAATTTCGTACCCACCACTTTCTTTCACAAATGCATAACCCATTTCACGTAAAACCACAGCATGTGCAGAGGAGTCTTTTTCATATACAACTAATTTTTTTTCATATTCAGAAATATCTCCCCATTCTGGAAAATTCACTTTTTGAGAGTATGTAGAAATTGAAAGTGCTAATAATACTAATACGCTTATTTTTTTTATCATAAATTATAGTCGAATAATTTTTTTGACTCTTTCTTTTTTAATACATGATTGAACAATAAACCGATTATCTAAACTATCTGTCAGTGGTATCATCAGCTTATTTAGTATGGATATGTTAGTGATTTGATGTTCTAAATTAGTAAAAGCAAAGCCTTGTAATTTACCTTCTGTAATCAAAATTACTGATTTTTCTCCAGTTTTACGTCCTTCATCTATCAATAACATGTCTGGATATTCAAATTCTATACTTCTTGTTAGATGGTAGTAATTACTATTGTATCGAGGTTTATGTTTTTCTACTTTTTGATTGAATATTAGTCGAGCCATAATATAATTTCCTGACATGTCATAGCTAACAGAGGCTAGTTTGTTTTGTAAACTTTTTACTTTTTTCGATTTTTTTGCTAATAATTGACTGAGTTTACTACGCATATTTTTGCCCTTACCAATGTACATTATACGTCCATTTTTTTGGTGAAGATAAAAGACTCCAATTGCAATAGGTGTATCACTAATGGCTTTGCTCAGTTTTTCTTTTTTTAACACCTCAGAGAAATCTTTAACACTTTGCGTAATGATATCTTTACTTTCGTCTTTTTGTAGAAGCAACTCTAACAAACTTACGGTAGCAAATGCATCTCCGTCAGCTCTATGGCGATTTGCTACTGGTATTCCTACAGATTTACATAAATTACCTAAACTATAGGAAGGAAGTTCTGGAATTAATTTTTTGCTTAACTGTACAGTACATAAAGTGTTTCGTTCGTACTCATAAGCTAGATTTTTAAACTCTTGACGTAATACACGGTAGTCAAAATCTGCATTATGTGCAACAATAGTGCAATTTTCTGTTATTTCAACGACTCGTTTTGCTATTTCCTGAAACTTTGGTGCACGCGATACCATTTTGTCAGTTATACCTGTTAGATTAATAACAAAACTTTGAATTTTTTTTTCAGGATTTACTAGACTTACAAACCTATCGATGATATTATGACCATCATAGCGATAAATGGCAATTTCTGTTATTCTATCTTCATTAGATTTTCCTCCTGTCGTTTCTATGTCAACAATTGCGTACAACACTATAATTTTAGTTTATTTTGAATATTTTCATCTAGTGCATCTTTATGGAGTAAAATAGAAATTGTTTTAAGTCTAAAATAGGGAATAGACATATATATAAAACCATTATTTCCAACGCGATTACTATTACTACCCCAAGAATTTTTGACTTTATAATACGTATTTCCGTTTTGATCTTTTACTAGACCCGTAATATGCATTAGATGATCATCAGAAGTATTAAAGTTTTCAAACTCCGTTTGACGTAATGTAGCAGTGACTTCTATCTCAGGCATTATTTCTATGAAGGCTTTTTCTAAGGATATATTTTCTTTGGGTAAGATTGCAATGCCGTTTTTTGTAGAAAAAGTTTTTTCAGATACATCTACATCTAAAGCGATACTATATCCTTTTTTTTAAGGCATTGTTAGCGATATCTACTAGCATATCTAAAGGTATGTTGTAAAAACTGCCATTTGAAAAGTTGTCAGGAATGCTCAGGACAAAGCTTGAAAATAATTTTTTGTGTGTAAATGACGTGAGACTTATATACTTTTCGGGAATGATTTTTAAATAATCTCTAAATAATTGAGGTGAGAATGTTTGATTATTAAATTGAAATTTATTTATTTTTTCACCAATTTGTTTATTTAAAATTGGGGTAATTTCTTTTTTCCAATTTGGATATTCAGAATTGATATCATTCTTGATGTAAGCATCTAATATTTTTTTAAGATTTGGGATAACCTTATTGTGATTATATACTTTGTCTTTACCTAAAACATCAGTAAAAGCACTTTGGGGTGCGATGCCGTAATCAGCAACTGCATTGATAACATCATGTGCTAAGCCACCTTCACTAAATTGTGTTTTGCCTTGTCGCATAACATAGTTCCATGCCTTTTGGTCATAAATATTTCTAACGATATCCATTTCAGAAATATCAATTTGTTTGCCAGAAATACGATAAATTTCTGATTCTAAAAATGATGAGGTTGCAAAACTCCAGCAAGTACCTGTTTGCCCTTGACTTTTTATTACAGATGCTTCTAAATCAATGATAGTTTCAAATTGATACTTTTGCGCAAATACATGTATTGGGAAAGAGAATAAAACTAATATTAGTATAAATTTATTCATTTTATAATTTATTTTTTAAGTCCTAAAATCACATTTTATTTTTATTCTTGCAAAGCTAACAAATATTATTTATTGATAGAATCCCTAGTCCTAATATGTAATGATAAATAGTTACTAGATAAATTGAACAAATTATTTCAGTTTATTGCCATGTTTATTAGTCTTTTTTACGATATTTCTCTCTCATTTCTTTTTCAGCTTTTTGTCTCTTTTCCCACTCTTCTTGTTTTATTTTTTTATCGGCTTCCTTTTTTTTATTTTGGGCATTTTTACTTTCTTCCCATAGTTTTTTTTCAGTTTCTTTCTCTAGTTCTGATTGTTCTTTTTGAGCCTTTTTATTTTCTTCCCATTGCTCTTTTTGTTCTTCTTTTTCAATTTTTAAAAGTTCTTTTTCGGCTTCCTTTTTCTCTTTTTCTAATTCTTCTAATTCTATAATTTCATCTTGTCGATTTAAAACTCGTTCGATATTTTGGTAATATGCTTCTGCATCATCACTATTTTCATTAATTTTTGCATAGCCATTTTTATAATTTTTCAGCGCTTGTTTGTATCTTCCTATTCTCTCATAAAACATACCAATATAGTAATCACTCAAAGGAGATTCAGGGTAAAGATTATAAATCATTTCTCCAAAACTCGATAAATAATCTCCATTCTCTTGATCTATTACAATAGATTCTATAGCATAAATGTCACGTTCGCGAATTTTCATATTAGTTCCAAATAAATATTCAATTTCAACATATTTATTTTCTAAGTAAGCAATTGCGTCTGGAGGAGATAGATGTTTTACATTTAAAGAAAACTCATCTTGTGATATTGCAGAATAAATATCAAAAATATGAGCTAAAGCAGAAGGTATTGCCTGTCCAATTGAAGCAGTTTTTGTTGAGTTCTTAAAAGCATCATATTTAAAAACAATATCGGGATTGGCCAAAGATCTCAGGAGATATGCAACTTCTTCTATACGTTTGTGTTTAGCATTGCTATTATAATTCCCAGAATTTAAATAATAATAAATTTTTTGTTCTCTGAGATTGCTCAATTTATTTTGTAAAAAACTTGGCATATCTGGGTTGAAATACGGGTTAATATTGATAAAAGCATCAAAAACGAGTGCATTTTCAACTACAAAATAATTAACAAAATTAGCAGTTAAAGTGTTTCCTACTAGTGTTCTAAAGGGAGATAGTCGGTAAGTTGTTTCTAAATAATCAAGAAGTTCTGAATGAACAAATCTGTAAAATTTATTACTATCCTCAGTTGGTAAACCATTGATTTTATCGTAAGAACAATCAGTATACCTTTCTTTATTCTCATTTTGTAGAATACCTACAATTATTTGTTCAGGAGCTTTATCTCTTTGAGCAAAAAGTTTTGCATTACCCGTATATACATCAAATAAATAATCACCATCAAAAAGAATAGATAGTGGATAAAGACGAGTGCCATCACTTTCGTAAGATTTAGGAATATATATCTTAAGAGTGCGAATATCTCCTAATTCATAAGATTTAAATTCTTTATAAATAATATCTTGCCCGAAAAGAATAGTTGCGGTTAGTAATAAGAAAGGGAATAAAAGTTTTTGCATAATACAATGATTAAGTGTCAAAAATACTATTTTTTATTTTTTTTGAATAAATTTGCTGCAAAGTAATTTTTTATTAAGCATTGTGATGTTAGATTATTAAACTCATAGTGCTTTAAAATTCTGAATATTAGATTATTAAATTATTATTCAATAACTGATACTTATTAACCATAAATTAATAAACACATTATGCAAAAAAGAAACTGGAAAACTATTAGAGAATATTCTGACATTCTATTTGAATATTTTGAAGGAATTGCAAAAATAACCATAAATAGACCAGAAGTTTACAATGCATTTAGACCGAAAACAAATTTTGAAATCTTGGATGCTTTAGAGATATGTCGAGAAGATAATTCTATTGATGTGGTTGTTTTAACTGGAGCAGGAGATAAAGCTTTTTGTAGTGGTGGCGATCAAAATGTAAAGGGCGTAGGAGGCTATGTCGGTGAAGATGGTGTTCCACGTTTAAATGTATTGGATATTCATAAACGTTTACGCGAATTACCAAAACCAGTAGTTGCTATGGTGAATGGTTATGCTATTGGTGGTGGCCATGTATTGCACGTGGTTTGTGATTTAACTATAGCGAGTGATAATGCTAAATTTGGTCAAACAGGACCAAAGGTAGGAAGTTTTGATGGTGGTTTTGGATCGTCGTATTTGGCACGCCATGTAGGTCAGAAAAAAGCGCGCGAAATCTGGTTTTTATGCGAACAATATACAGCAGAAGAAGCAGAAAAAATGGGAATGGTAAACAAAGTTGTTCCTTTAGCTGATTTAGAAGATACAACTGTAGCATGGTGTAAAACTATGCAAAAGCGCTCACCCATGGCTTTACGAATGATAAAACGTTCTCTAAATGCAGAATTAGATGGCCAACATGGTTTGATGCAATTAGCGGGTGATGCGACTTTAATGTATTATTTAATGGAAGAAGCCCAAGAAGGTAAAAAAGCTTTTTTAGAGAAACGTGATCCAGACTTTAAGCAATATCCAAAGTTTCCTTAAATGAGCTTTATACTTAATATTTGTAATACTAATTGCTCAACAACTCCTTATAATTAGCTTGTAATCTTTTTAATAGAATGCCGTAAAGTAATAAGTACACGAGAAGTATTATTCCTAAAAATAGAAATGTAAATAACACTACAATTCCCCATACTATCAGTTGACCATTATCACCATAATTAGCGATAATATCAAGATATTCAGGAGCTTGTATGGCAACGCTAAAGCCATATAAAATAGCAAATGCATAAATACTTAAGATGGTATATATATAGTATTTTACGGTATTTCTTGTTTTTAAAATACTTTGAATTAATTCCTTCGTGTTATTTGTAACACTTATGCTTTTATAATTTTTGTAAAAAAGATAAATAAATAGAAGAGGTACAATATAGGTTATTATGCTAATGCCAATGATAAAGTGATAAAGCCCCATATCTTTTAACTCATCCCAATCTGTTTTTGCAAAGATGTTGATAAGAGTTAATACAGCAAATTCTAATACGCTAATATAAAATATCCATTTTACAATTGATGATGATCTACGGTGAATCATTTTTGTAATGGTGTCAGAATCTAGTTGATTGTCAGTATACTCCTGATCTTGCCAGACTTTTTTATAGTTTTTCAAATCTTCCATATCATGGATTTAGAATCTCTTTTAATTTGTTTTTTGTTCTATTCATCTTTACTCGTGCGTTTACTTCACTTATTCCCAGACATAAGGCAATATCTTTGTAAGGTTTATCTTCTAGATATAACAAAACGAGTGCCTTTTCTATATCATTTAAAGTATATATAGCTTTGTAAAGTTGGTCTAATTGTTGTTCTACTGAATCATCATAAGCTTCATATTTTAATTCACTAAGATTGTCGTAGAGTTCGCCTGTTTTAATGCTGCGTTTTGATTTTCTGTAAAGTGAAATTGCAGTATTTAACGCTACCCGATACATCCAAGTACTAAATTTGGAGTCTCCTCTAAATTTTTCATAAGCTTTCCATAATTGGATACTTATTTCTTGAAACAAATCATTGTGATCACTTGCATTGTTGGTGTATGCTCTACACACCTTATGTATGATATTTTGATTAGTTTCTAGCTCTTTAACAAATTTTTGTTCGAGTTCGGCTGTCACGCGATTAGTTGATTTTAAGTATTTGTCTGTGTTTAATTAAATATGTTACATTTTTATTTTGGAATTTGAATGTGATTCCCAAAAAATATTGCATTTAGAAAAAGTTTATTTGTACCATACCAAGCTCCTCTGAAATTTGGATTGTCAGCAAACATAACAACTCTGCCTTTTCCTATTGGACTTACAATTATAGAAGCCGACTTAGAAAGTAATTCGTAGTTCTCATTAGAAATATAACCATCAATATGTGAGTTTTTTGTGTATTTAGCAACTGTAGAATAAGGATTTTTGCTGGGTTTTAACCAAACCCTACTGTTACGATATATTGGGAGTTCATTTCGAGTATAGCCATATCCGATAGGATGTGTAATATCTAGATTAATTTTGAATATAGCACCACCTATGACATTTTTCCCATAGTTTTCTCTTGCATCACCATAATTCATTCGTGGTTTAGGGAGACTGTCTTTTTCACTTTTTAATAACTTTTCTTTCACCAATTCTTTATTAATTACCCATTTATTGGCTTCTCTAATTGTGATGAGAGTATTTCCTTGTGCTACCCAATTTTGGATTTTTTTTCTTTTTATGGAATCTAATTGATGATAGCTACCAGAAACCATAATCATTACATTAAAATTATTAAAAGTAACACGGTTAAAGCTTCTTAGTGCTACTTTTGATAAAGATGTGTTGATACGTGTGTCCAGTAAATGCCATACTTCACCTGCTTCATAAGGTGATACTCCATTACCAACCCAAAGTAGTATTTTGGGTTTTTGTAGTGTGATAAGATTTCTTCCTCCCAAGTTTATTCCGAGAGAATTTTCACCAGCATTTACGGGTTTTACATTTATTGCAAATTTTTCTGAATTTTGACTGATTACTGAATAAATTGAATCTTTTGAGATACTTTGTAGACTTATTGGTACTACAAGACTTCCATTGGCAAATTCTTCTGTTGTGTTATTGATTGTAGCTTTAAGCGCTTTAGTCAAAGCCATCACTTTTATTCCTGCTTGTTGTAAAGCATTTAAAAAGGAAGGAGCATAGTAATCATTCCAGGGAATAATATAAGCATAGTCAGCTTTTTGAACAGTGATTGTATTTTTTGATAAAACCTGTAATGAAAGCTCTTTTGTCAAATTAATTTTTTTGTTGGTATCCGCATAAGGCATGTTGTAAAAATTTGCAACTGACCAAGCAGAAGCATCATAAAAAACGCTGTCACGATAAATGTCATAAGTTTCAAACATGGTTTGTACCATTTTATATTGATTTTGTTCAGTCGGAACTACATAAGATTTATCTTTGTAGAACGAAAGTCCATTTTCTTTTAAGTTTTCATTCAGTTTATATACTTTAATTTTATGTTGGAAGAGTAGTTTTATAAATTCTTTGGTGCGATTTTCATCACTAGCATCACCAAAAATGTAAGCTTTTATCGAACTCTTTTGAGCTTCTTTTCGTGCATTTTTAAAGAAATTTTGTTGGTAATTATAGATTTCATTTTTATTTTTTATAGCTGTATTTATTGTTGTAAAAGCAGAGATATACTGATTCCTAATGGTGAAGGGAAAAGAAATTGTGCCTATTTCCATTTTTTTTAGATGCCCTCTAGATGAAGTTTGTTCAAATAACAGAGCTAGCGAACCTTGTAAATCACTGTAAGATGAGCCGTAGCCAGGATAAGTTGCATCAAAAAGATCATCTGTAAAATAGAATGTACCGATGTTTTCAAGATTTGTGGCGAATTCTTTAGCAAATATGTTATTTAATTCGCGGTTTTTATTCGGAGCTAAAGGAATAGCGGATCCAGAAATTTTCTCGGGTTCAAAAAAATAGGTATTCTTACTGGTACCCATTTCGTGAAAATCGGTTACGATATTTGGATACCATTCGTGAAACCATTTTAACTTGCTTTGCATCTCAGGGTGTACTCCAAGTAACCAATCACGGTTTAAATCAAACCAGTAGTGATTCATTCGACCACCTGGCCAAGATTCGGTATGTTCAACATCTAAAGGATCTGCCACTAGGTTTTTAGATTTTCTAGAATTAACCCACTGTGTATGCCTATCTCGTCCATCTGGATTTATGGTAGGGTCAATAAAGATGATTGTTTTCTTAAGGTAGTTGTTTATTAATTTATTTTTGGATGCAACTAAAGTATAGGCTGTTAAAAGTGCTGCTTCTGCACCAGAAGGCTCGTTGCCGTGTACATTATATCCTAAATGAATAAATAGAGGCAGATCTTTATGGTTATCAACTGTATTGTCAGGATTTACAAGAGCAAGATGCTTTTTTTTAATTTGGTTTAAATTTTCAATATTGTTAGGGCTTGAAATATTTAATATAATCAGTCTCCTGTTTTCATGAGTTCTTCCATATTCTATTAAAGTAACTTTGTTAGATACTTGTGCCAATTTTTCAAAATATGCTACTATTTGATCATGTCGTGTATGTTGTTTTCCTATTTCATATCCTAGGAAAGACTCTGGAGAAGGTATCGAAGCATCAAAAGGTGCAAATTCTTTGTAAAAATAGTCTTGACTAAATATTGATAATGAAAATAGTAATAAAAAAATGTGAAGTAATATTTTTGAATTATTCATTTTTAATGCGGATTTATAGTAGGCTAAGATACAAAAAAAGCTATTTTAGACTAAAAAGTACAGTTCGGTGTCCTTTTTTGACAGTTCGGTACTTTTTAGTTGTCAGTGATATATCATATAAAGACTTTTGGGGTGAGTTTAAAACAAATAATTAATTAAATAGTATAATTATGACACGTATTATCATCACATTATTAGTAAGTATCTTAAGCTTTTTAGCAAATGCTCAAGAGACTAAAACAGACATTTCAACTTCTGAAGAGGGCATAACAATTAGTGTAACTATTCCAAAAATAGCAACGAACAAAGGAAAAGTGTATTTTGCTTTGTTTAATTCAAATGAAGGATTTGTTCAACGAGTAGCATACAAAATTGCAATAGGTGAGATTAAAGAAAACAAAACAGAAGTTCTTTTTAAGAATATACCCAAAGGAGAATATGCAATTACTTGTTATCATGACGCGAACGAAAACAAAAAAATGGATTTTGATGGAATGATGCCTGTAGAAGACTATGGTAGTTCAAACAATCCACAATTATTTGGGCCACCTCAATTTGAAGCATCCAGATTTGAAGTTTCCGAGACAGATTTACAATTTGAAATTAGGTTTTAATGAATAACTCCATATTCATGAACATTAATAAGATTAATGAGTTAGAATTACAAAATATTATCTTTGTAAACAATTTAAATTGGTAAACAACTAACAAGAAGTAATTTTATTAATAAGAATATATATAATAAGAAATTCAATGATTCCATTTACTAAATTTTTCAAGCAGATATTTATAGTAACTATTGCAATTTATATTTTTGATCAGGGTCGTATGTGGATAACAGGTCAGTATAGATTATTTAGCTTTTCAGAGCAATTAGCAACTTTTGGAATATACTTATTATATTCTACAGTACTAGGCTTTTCAAATTATTGGGTAATTGACCAACTAAATAAAAGATATTCATGGAAAGAAACACCAAAGAAAAGAGCGATATATGGAGTAATAGGATCTGTTGTAATTTCCATGATAAGTATAGTTTTTTTAAGAATAATAACAGTTTTGCTGATAAACCAACATAATTGGTCATATTTTATTGAGAATGAATCCAAGTTTGTCTATGTGTATTCTCTCTTTATTACTTTGGTAGTTGTTTTAGTATTTTATGTAATTAATTTCTATAAGGCTTTAACAAATAGAACCATTAATGAGCAAAAAACAATAGCCAAAACAGAAATAGCAAAGTTCGAAACTTTAAAAAGTCAATTAGATCCTCATTTTTTATTTAATAGCCTAAACGTGCTAACCTCCTTAATTGAGGAAAATCCTACAAAAGCAGAGCAGTTTACTGTTAAGTTATCTAAAGTGTATCGTTATGTGCTAGAGCAAAAGAACAAAGATTTAATTCCGTTGACAGAAGAGTTAGCTTTTGCCAAGGTATATATGGAGTTACTAAAGATGCGTTTTGAAGAAGCCCTACAATTTGAATTTCCTGAGTCATTAAACAATTCTGCTTATAAAATTGTGCCACTTTCTTTACAATTATTATTGGAAAACGCAGTAAAACACAATGCAATTACGACTGAAAATCCTTTAACAGTGAAAATAAGTATTGAAAAAGGAGAATTGATAATATCTAACAACTATAATGAAAAGAAATTGCTTACTAAAGGCACAGGTGTGGGCTTACAAAATATAATAGAACGATATACTCTACTCACTGAAAAAAAAGTAAAAATTAATAAAACAAAAGAGAGTTTTAGTGTCTTTTTACCACTACTAACACAAAAAACATCAATTATGAAAACAACAAATATAAATGAAAAGAATCGCTATATTAGAGCAAGAAATCGAGTAGAAAAAATTAAAGAATTTTATTCCAATCTTTTGTCATATCTAGTAATTATTCCAATTCTAGCTTTTATAAACTATCAGACCAGTTGGGAGTATAAATGGTTTATTTATCCTATGTTTGGGTGGGGAATAGGGATTGTGTTCCATTATTTTGAGGCTTTTGGTCGATTTCCTTTTTTAGGTAAAAATTGGGAGGAACGAAAAATAGAAGAATTGATGAGCGAAGATGATAAAGAACTATGGGAATAATAAGTAATCTATACTAATTAAATAATATAAATAAAATGAAAACATATAATAAAGAAGACAATTACTTAAGAGCTAAAAAGAAAGTAAAAAAAATTAAAGGCTTTTATATACATTTAGCAGTTTATTTGGCTGTGAATACTTTATTGATTATTAACAATACTATTGCAATTGGTTGGGTAGGTTTTAAAAGTAGTATTATGTCTACAGGAATTTTTTGGGGAATAGGTCTCTTTTTTCATTGGTATGGAATTTTCGGAAAAAACCTTTTATTTGGAAAAGAATGGGAAAAAAGAAAGATTAAAGAGTTAATGGATAATGAAAAATAAATATAGATTAACTGAGACTAATAAACAACAACAAATTAATACTTTTTAAACATTTGTCCATAAAATGTCCATACAGTATAAGTTTTAAATAGTGAATTGCAGCATATATTTGCTTCATAAAATTTCAAAGCAATAAGTTATGCTTAGGGTTTTATACCCAAAAAAAAGGGAAAAAGGGCTGAGCTCACTCGACTAGAGTGAGCTTTTTTCTCGTCTTAATATTTTCATTCTAAAAAAAAAACAGTATTTTAGTCTTTCTATTCACTTCAATAAAATATATTTAAGTTGATGTTAGTATATCAAACCCAAAAAAACACTAAAATATTTTTCACCTTTTTATTACTTACTTTACACTTATTTTCATACAGTAAGGATAAACAACTCGATTCACTTAAGTATTATAAAAAAGAACTATTAAATAGTGATACTTTGTCAATAGACACAGTTTTATACCTTTATAAAAAAGCAAAAGAGTTTGCCAATATTCCCGAAGAAATTCTCTTAATAAGATTTGAAGCAGAGTATCTAAGTTTTCAAGGTCTTAAGGATATTACTTATTTAAAATGTAATAGGGCATTAGAATTAGCTCAAAAGAACGAGTTGAGAGTTTTCGAAGGCTTAGTCTATCTTGATTTAAGTAATTATTATTACACTTTTCATCAATATAAATTAGCTTATCAAACCATATTAAAGAGTAAAATTATTTTAGAAAACTTAACTCCAGAAGATATAGTACTCTATAATAGTACACAGAAAGAAAAACTGACTAAAGAAGAAATGTTAGATCCACTTATCTATAATATTGGTGTAATGGCATTAGATAATGGAGAGTATGAAAAGGCTGAAAAACACTATGAAGAATCTCTGCGTTTTTCCTTAAAAAGAAATAATAAACAAGGTGTGTTAGATGCAAAGATTAATCTAGCTAATCTTTTGTTAGAAAAACAAGAAAATAAAAAAAGTAATGTAGCATTTTTTGAATTATTAAAAGATAGTATTCAATTACAAAGTGATTTAGTTATAATTTATTATAATATTTCAGCAAATTTTTTAGAATTAGGGAAGAGAAAAAAATCACTCAAGTATATTGATATGGCTTTGAATGTCAATAATGAAGTTGGAAATGAACTTCTATTAGTTGATTTATTTTTTTTAAAAGCAAAAATTTTAAAAAAACTCGGGAATTATAAAGTAGCTAAAACACTTTTAAATAAGTCAGTAGAAAAATCTATGAAAATTGACGATTTTCTTTTTCTTATAGATATATACAATGAATTAGCCGAAATAGAAATGAAGGATAACAACCCACAAAAAGCAAATTACTATTACAAAGAGTTGCTTTCTGTTCAGGATTCCTTAAAAAAACGAGAAGAATTAGGATCATATGAAGAAATCTTATTACAAAACAAATTATATCACCAAGAACAGTTAAATATTGAACAGCAGCTCATTATTAAAAATGAAAAAGAACGAAGTAATTTATATTTATGGTTGACGGTTTTAAGTTTTTTTCTTTTAATGGCATTGGGATTCAATTTTTATATATCAAGTAAAAATAATCATAAAAGACTATTGTTAGTCAAACAAAGAGCTAAAATAAATGAAATTGAAATTGAAAATAAAAGAAAAGATGAGGCTATAAAATCTCAGGAGATTCAAAATGAATTAAAGGTTAAAAAAGAAGAACTATTGCTTTCTCTCCTTTATATTAAAAAGAGAAAAGAAAAAACAAAAGTAATTCAAAATGAAATTGATAAGATTAAAGATAAAAGTATAATAACAAAAACAGATTTATTAAATCTTAAGGGTTTTATTAACAAAAAATCTAAAGATTTAGATATAGAAGAAAATATCCAACAAAAAATTAACAGTACACAAAAAGATTTTTTCACGAACATTCAAACTTCTTACCCTACTTTAACAAAAACAGATCTAAAGATATTAGCATATTTACGTGTAGATATAAATACTAAAGAAATTGCTAATATGCAAAATGTTAGTATTGATGCTATTAGAAAAACAAGACATCGAATTAGAAAAAAATTAGATTTATCACCGAAACAATCTCTCGAGAGATTCATTATAAACTATTATTAAATATGTTAAGTATTATAATTATTGAGGATGAAAAACCAGCAGCTCGTCGTTTAGAGAGAATGCTAAAAATTATAGGATTAAAAGTTAAGGTAAAACTTCATAGTGTAAAAGAATCTATTCAATGGTTACACTTAAATTCTAATCCTGATTTAATATTTTTAGATATACAATTATCAGATGGATTGTCATTCGAAATATTTGATCAGGTAACAGTAGAAAGTGCGATTATTTTTACAACTGCTTATGATGAGTATGCATTAAAAGCCTTTAAACTTAATAGTGTTGATTATTTATTAAAACCTATTGATAGTGAAGAACTAGAAACAGCAATTTTAAAGTTTCAAAAGATACAGTTAAATAAGCATGAAAATTATTCGATAGATTTTAATAAAATTAAAGAACTTATTCAAGAGGAATCACAAACATATAAAGAACGCTTTACCACACAAATTGGGCAACATCTAAGAATAGTAGAAACAAAAGATATTGAGTGTATATATAGCGAAGACAAAGCCTCATACGCATATTTAAAGACACGAAGAACATATTTGCTAGATACCAGTTTAGATACTATTTTCACTCAACTAAATCCCAAAACATTTTTTAAAGTAAACAGAAAGTTTATAGTCAATCTACATGCAATAAATGATATTATATCTTATACTAATAGCAGATTACAAATAAAATTAAATAATTACTCCCAAGAAGAAATTGTTGTAAGTCGTGAAAAAGTGAAAGACTTTAAAAATTGGCTAGCATAACTTATTTTTAAATGGCGATTTATTTCTCAACTTAAAACAATATAATTTACTGTTTAGCTTGTAATTAGATTAATAAAAATTACTACATTTGCACTCCTTTTTACGAGAGTAGATTTAAAAAGGCTGAAAATAATATAACTTAATCTAACATCTCTTGATGTTTTTATCGTGTAAAAATCTAAAAATCAACAAGATACAAATTATTTGACTATGTCAAAATTACAAGAAAAAATCGAATTTTATTCACAAGAAGCAGATAAGCTAGGTATTGCGTTAGATGCCGATTTGTTTGGAAAAGTAACTAAAGGATTAGGTCCTTCTATTTACAAACAAGACGCTGAAGTAGTTTCTTGCTCTCAAGCTGATGAACTTACTACTGTAAAAAAGAACCTTTTAATTAAAAAATTAGGATTAGAAGACAGTGAAGCATTAGATGCTGCAATTTTAGAAGTATGTGAACAAATGGGGAAATCAAACAAAAATAAATACCGTGCGATTTTCTACTATCTATTGGTAGTAAAATTTGATAAAACAGCTATTTATACTGATACTACAGAAGTTAAGGAAAAAGCAAAACCAGCTGTTAAAAAAGAAACTAAAAAGGAAGCCCCTAAAAAAGAAGTAGAAGCAAAGGTAGTAGAAGAAACTAAAAAGGAAGCTCCCAAAAAAGAAGTTGAAGCAAAGGTAGTAGAAGAAACTAAAAAGGAAGCTCCCAAAAAAGAAGTTGAAGCTAAGGTAGTGGAAGAAACTAAAAAGGTAGCTCCTAAAAAAGAAGTTAAAGCTAAAGTGGAAACTCCAGTTGTAGAAGAGAAATCTGAAGAAGTGGAAGAAGAAATAAAAGAAGTTGTTCAACCTGAAGTTGATCCACAAGAGTTCTTAGATACATTCGACTGGCATAAATATGAAGAAGGTATTGAAGAAATCGACGAAACTCATTTAAAAGAATTTGAAGAAGCTCTAGAGGGAACTCTCGGTTTTGTAAACGAACGAGAAGTTATTGATGGAATCGTAATTCGTTTAACAGATCGTGAGGCAATTATTGATATCAATTCTAAGTCAGAAGGTGTAATTTCTTTAAACGAATTTAGATATAATCCACATCTAAAAGTAGGTGATAAAGTAGAAGTTTTAGTTTATAAACGTGAAGATAGTACTGGTCAACTAGTATTATCTCATCGTAAAGCTCGTGTAATCAAAGCATGGGATCGTGTAAATAATGCACACGATACCGGCGAGGTTGTTACAGGTTTTGTTAAATGTCGTACTCGTGGTGGTATGATTGTAGATGTGTTTGGAATAGAAGCTTTCTTACCAGGTTCACAGATAGATGTGAAACCAATTAGAGATTATGACCAATTTGTGGATAAAAATATGGAATTCAAGGTAGTGAAAATTAACCATGAATTTAAAAATGTTGTTGTATCACATAAAATATTAATCGAAGCTGATCTAGAAGAACAAAAGAAAGAAATCATAGGCCAATTAGAAAAAGGCCAAGTTTTAGAAGGTGTGGTTAAAAACATAACTTCTTATGGTGTATTTGTTGATCTTGGAGGTGTAGACGGATTAGTTCATATCACTGATTTGTCTTGGAGTCGTGTTTCTCATCCAAATGAAGTGGTTGAATTAGATGAAATTATTAACGTAGTTATCTTAGACTTTGACGAAGATAAATCACGTATCCAATTAGGAATAAAACAATTAACCGAGCATCCGTGGGAAGCCTTGAATGCTGATCTAAAAGTAGGTGATAAGATTAAAGGTAAAGTAGTTGTAATTGCTGATTATGGTGTATTTGTAGAAGTAGCTAATGGTGTAGAAGGCTTAGTACATGTATCAGAAATGTCTTGGTCAACGCATCTGCGTTCTGCCTCTGATTTTGTGAAGGTAGGTGATGAAATTGATATTGAAGTATTGACTTTAGATAGAGAAGCACGCAAAATGTCTTTAGGAATGAAACAACTGACTAAAGATCCTTGGACTGATATTACTGAAAAATATCCTGTCGGTTCAATACATACTGGTAAAGTTCGTAACTATACAAACTTTGGTGTATTTGTTGAATTGGAAGAAGGTATTGATGGTTTAGTATATATTTCTGATTTATCTTGGACTAAAAAAGTAAAACATCCATCTGATTTTGTAAATGTAGGTGATGAGCTAAAAGTAAAAGTATTAGAACTTAATATTGAAGAACGTAAGTTAAACTTAGGTCATAAACACACAACTGAAAATCCTTGGGATAAATACCAAGAACAATTTACAGTTGGGTCAAAACACACTGGTATTATCAAAGAAAAAGTAGACAAAGGAGCTATAGTAGTATTTGATGATAGTGTAGAAGCATTTCTTCCAGGACGTCATATGACTAAAGAAGACGGTAGTAAGGTTGAAAAAGGTGATGAAACAGAATTCTTAGTATTAGAGTTTAATAAAGAATATCGAAAAATAGTAGTTTCTCATTCAGCAACATATAAAGCTGAAGAAGAAAAAGCTGTAAAAGCTGCAGCTAAAAAGGTTAAAGAAGCAGATCCTACAACATTAGG
>JAUVBX010000011.1 GCA_030590985.1 Lutibacter sp.
AAAATAACACGAATACTACTTTTAAGATCCGCTCTTTTAAAACCAATTCTGTTTTCTCAAAAGATGAATTTTATTTTGATGAAACAAAATACAAGGCTAAAGATTATATTATTACAAAATTATAATCACCTTTCACATACATTTCTCCATAAACAGCATTTTCTTTTAACTCAAATATAACAACTATATTTGTTGATAAATACTTTTGATAATGGTATTTTTACCAAGTTGAAAATAATAGATCGCTACATACTAAAGAGCTTTTTAAAGCCTTTTTTATCAACTTTTCTAATTGCATTATTCATATTGATTATGCAAGCATTATGGTTGATATTTGACGATATGGCTGGAAAAGGTATTACTCTACCCATTTTATTTAAATATGTATTTTATGTGACGATAATGACTATACCCCAAGCAATACCTATTGCTGTATTATTATCTTCTATTATGACATTGGGAAATCTAGCTGAAAACTATGAATTTGCAGCTATTAAATCTGCTGGTTTATCTTTACAGCGCCTCTTACTACCACTTTTTTCTTTAGTTATTGTATTTAGCTTTATCAATTTGTATTTCCTAAATTATGCCTTTCCTTGGGCTGTTTTAAAAGAAAAAAATCTATTGATTAATATTAAAAAACAGAAACCTTCATTGGCATTTGTTGAAGGCACTTTTAATACAGATATTCCTGGATATGTAATAAAATTTGATGAAAAGTATGGCGACGAAGAAAATCTGTTAAAAAATGTATTGGTTTATCAAACAAAAAATCATAAAACCATCAATTCAATTACTGCAAAAAATGGAACTATCTCAACTGAAGAAGGAAGTAAGTACATGAGTTTACTGTTAGAAAATGGCTATTACTACCAAGAACATTGGCATAGAGGAAGTAAGAAAGAAGAACGACAGCGAATGCCTTTTTCAAAAACTCGATTTGATCAATACACTTTTAATATTGATATCTCTTCATTCGAATCAGGTGATTTAGGAGAAGAAAGAATCAAAGATCGAAGAGATATGCTGAGTTTTAAACAGATTAATATTTATTCAGATTCACTTAAAATAAAATATGACCAATACATAAAAAATAAATCTAAAACCCTAGAAAAAAGAGTAAAATCTCACACATTAATAGCTAGAAATGATAGCCTTCCTCAGCAAGACATCGTTATGCCAATCTTGTCTAATTTTGATGCTAAATCCCAAAGACAAATACTCGATATTGCAATAAGTAGCATAGACAGATCTTTGAGAAATATTTCTGATTCGGAAAAAGGATTCAAATGGAAACGTAAAAAACTTAACTTAATGGACACGGAGTTTCACAGACGTATTGCGCTTTCTTTCAGTGCTTTACTTCTTTTTATTATCGGTGCACCCTTAGGTTCATTAATCCGAAAAGGAGGATTTGGTTTACCAATGGTTGTAGCTATCTTAGTTTATTTAGCTTATCATTTCTTGTCTACATTTGCTGGAAATATGGCAGAAACAAGTAGTATTGATTATCGATTAGGTGGATGGTTTTCCACAATAATGTTTTTACCTTTTGGAATATTTCTTACCTATCGTGCTGCGAAAGATAAAGGATCAATCAATATTGACTCATTCTTAAATAAAATAAAAAATATCTTTACGTACAAAAACTCAAAAAATACTTAATTTTTCTATTCATTAAAAAAGACTAGCTTTGCCGCTTGAAAAAAACAAGTATGCAATCTATAAGAAATATCGCAATTATTGCCCACGTCGACCACGGAAAAACCACATTGGTAGACAAAATTATTGACCAAGCAAAGGTTTTAGATGAACGTAAAGTTCGAACTGAATTACTACTTGATAGCAATGATCTAGAACGAGAACGAGGAATTACCATCCTTTCTAAAAATGTTTCTATAAACTATAATGGAGTGAAAATTAATGTAATCGACACACCTGGTCACGCAGATTTTGGTGGTGAAGTAGAACGTGTTTTGAAAATGGCCGATGGTGTACTTCTCTTAGTTGATGCCTTTGAAGGTCCAATGCCTCAAACTCGTTTTGTATTAAGTAAGGCTTTGCAACTAGGTTTAACACCTATCGTTGTAATCAATAAAGTAGACAAAGAAAACTGTACACCAGATATCGCACATGAAAAGGTATTTGACCTGATGTTTGCCTTAGATGCAACTGAAGAACAATTAGATTTTGACACTGTATATGGATCAGCCAAAAATGGTTGGATGAATTATGATTGGAAAAATGAAACGGATAACATCATACCATTACTAGATACTATTATTAAAACGATTCCTGAAGCTCCTTATAAAGTAGGGACTCCTCAAATGCAGATAACTTCATTAGATTTCTCATCATATACGGGTCGAATAGCTATTGGACGTGTTTTTAGAGGTGATATTTTTGAAGGGAAAGAATACATGCTTTGTAAAAAAGACGGTACTACTAAAAAAGTAAAAATTAAAGAATTACATACTTTTGAAGGTCTAGGAAAAGATCGTACTCTACAAGTACGTAGTGGTGATATTTGTGCTCTAACGGGTATAGAAGGTTTTGAAATTGGTGATACAATTGCAGATATTGAAAACCCAGAACCATTACCACGTATTAATATTGATGAACCTACAATGAGTATGTTGTTTACGATAAACAACTCTCCTTTTTATGGCAAAGAAGGAAAATATGTAACTTCTAGACATATTAGAAATCGTTTAATGAACGAGACAGAAAAAAACTTGGCTTTACGTGTAGAGGATACCGACTCAGAAGATAAATTTAACGTTTATGGTAGAGGAATTCTACATTTATCTGTTTTAATTGAAACCATGCGTCGAGAAGGTTACGAATTGCAAGTAGGTCGTCCTCAGGTTATTATTAAAGAAGTTGATGGTAAAAAAATGGAACCTTATGAAACTTTGGTAATTAATGTTCCTGAAGAACTTGCCAGTAAAGCCATTAATTTAGTAACACAACGCAAAGGCGACTTATTAGCTATGGAACCTAAAGGAGACATGCAACATCTTGAGTTTGATATTCCTGCTCGTGGATTGATTGGTTTAAGAAACAAAATTTTAACCGCTACCCAAGGTACAGCAATTATCAACCATCGTTTACGTGGATATGATGTATATAAAGGTGAAATGAATGTTACTGTCAATGGAGCAATTATTTCCTCTGAAACGGGTAAAGCTACCGCCTATGCAATAGATCGTTTACAAGATCGTGGCAAATTCTTTATTGATGCAAATGAGAGTATCTATAAAGGTCAAGTTGTTGGTGAAACCAATAAACAAGAAGATATGGGTGTAAACCTTATCAAAGGTAAAAAACTCACTAACGTACGTAAATCAGGAACTGACGATGCTTCTAAAATATTCCCTAAAGTGATTTTCTCACTAGAAGAATGTATGGAATATATTCGTGATGATGAATATTTAGAAGTAACGCCTTTGAGTTTACGTATGCGGAAAATTAGTTATCGATAATAAATGTTACAATAAAAATTAAAAATAAAGACTGTTTGAAAAGACAGTCTTTTTTATTGTAATTAATCTAATTCTATCAAATCCAAAAGCTCAACTATAGGTTGCAGTTTGGGCACAGCACAGGTATAAGCAGGTTTGGGCATCCAAGTAGCAAGTTTTGGCAATCCTTTATAGAAACCTGCCAAACACATCCTATTGTCTTTCATCCTAAAGACTTGTACGTATATAGAAGCTTTTGCATGTTGTGATTCATCAATAAATAAACTAAGTGGTCTTCCCTGCTCTTTTAAACCCTTAAAAATTTGATTTACTGAAACCTGATTGGTTTCATAAGTTTTAATGTCAATGGTTCTATCCTCAATTTTAAATTCAAAACCACCATCAAAATTTCCTATAATTGGATGATATGAAAATTGTGCTTTTTCATGTAGAACTTTCCATCGTTCTTTAATATCAAGTGATTGAGTAACTTCGGATAAATGTGAATGTATGTATTCTAAGAAAGCTAATTCTCCAAGGATTCCATTTTTTATTTTTGAATTACCCCTTTTGTTATAATCGCCATATCCAGAACGCGGATATTCATATAATTGACGTTTGTTCGCTGTGTATTCTGCAAAAACTTCCATCTGCGAAGTAATGGGAATAAAAACGAGATCTTTTTCAGTGATTGGCATTATTTTTTTCTTTTTAACTCTGCTAAGCTAATCTTTTCATCAATTACTTCTTTATATTTTTCATATAGTTCGTAACCGATAAAATTACGATTCATTTCTTTGGCAACTTTTAAAGTCGTGCCACTTCCAGTAAATGGATCTAAAACTACATCACTGTCAAATGTAAATAGTTTTACACAACGTCGTACAATCTCTTCTGGCATTAAAGCTGAATGTTTTCCAAAACCAACATCACCCTTGTTAGGAGTGGGAATACGCCAAATTTGATACGTAGTATCTGTCCACTCTTTTTGAGTTAACTTGCTACGTTCTTTTGCTTCCTTGTTCTTTGCTTGTGTCGATTTACCATCTTTTACGTATACCGTGACAAATTCCAACACATTTTGTGCGTAAAAATTTCGTGGATATGGATAGCTCCCAAACATCAGTTTTTTACTCCAATTGGTACGTTCCCAAATATACATATCCATTAAAAATAAGTTTGTATTTCTCAGAATGGTGTGTTGTATTTCACTTTGAAGGTCATATATATGTCTATTAAAATGAGTGTTTACTTCTTTTTTTAGCATGGGCATTAATGGTACATTAATACAAAGCTTTCCATTTGGCTTTAAAACCCGCTGACATTCTTTCCAAACTTTTAGTAGATTCTCAAGATAAAGATCAAAACTTTTAAAAGCACCCATATCATTAGCCTGACTTTCAGAATGTTTTTCATTTTGATAGCCATCTTTACTATAATCTTTAATATTGAAATAAGGCGGCGAAGTCACAATTAAATCCACCGAATTATCAGGAACTTCTTCCATCTTTTCAGCTGATTTGTAAAAAACTTTATTTAAATATGAATCCATTGACAACTTTTAACTTTCTACTTTTAACTTTTCACTCCTCGTATCCCATTTTTTTTACCCAATCTGGATTAAACATTTTACCGACATAGCGTGTACCATGATCATGAAATAAAATTACAACAACATCATCTTTTGTAAAATGATGTTTTAATTGCAACAAGCCCTTTATAGCAGATCCCGCAGAATTTCCTAAAAATAAAGCTTCCTCTTTAGCTAATTTTTGAGTATAAATTACACCTTCTTTATCAGTAACTTTTTCAAATCCATCAATTAATGAAAAATCTACATTGGCTGGTAAAATATCTTCCCCAATTCCTTCAGTTACATAGGGATAAATTTCATTCTCATCAAAGATTCCAGTTTCGTGGTATTTTTTAAATACAGAACCATAAGTATCTATTCCCCATACTTTAATTTTGGGATTTTGCTCTTTTAAATACTTGGCTATTCCTGAAACTGTTCCACCAGTTCCAACTCCAACCACAAAATGAGTGATTTTACCATCGGTTTGATTCCATATTTCAGGACCCGTGCTTTCATAATGTGCTAAGGTATTAGACAGATTATTATATTGATCAACGTACCACGAATTTAGTGTTTCTTCTGCCAATCTTTTAGAAACTGAATAATACGAACGAGGATCTTCAGGAGTAACTGCTGAAGGACAAACTATAACCTCTGCTCCCATTGCCCTTAATACATCTACTTTTTCTTTAGACTGTTTATCAGCAATTACAAAAATACATTTATAGCCTTTAATAATTGCGGCCATAGCTAAACCCATACCTGTATTTCCCGAAGTACCTTCGATAATAGTACCTCCTTTTTTCAGTCGACCATCCCCTTCAGCATCTTCTATCATTTTAAGAGCCATACGATCTTTTGCAGAATGTCCTGGATTAAATGTTTCCATCTTCGCAAGTACTAAAGCATCAACTTCCTCAACTATTTTATTTAATTTTACTAATGGTGTATTTCCTATAGTTCCTAATATATTTTCTGCGTAATTCATGTACTGTTTTTCAATCTTGCAATATTACAAGATTATTCTGCAACTAGAAAACAGATGTATCAATAAAAGTATGTAAATTTGCTTCAGTAATTTTTTTAAACTAAAAAGTAGAAATATACTATGAATATAGAAAAAATGAATAGTTTTATTCAAAAAAAGCAGGAGAGACAAACTATACTGAGAGAAAGAAAAAATACTTTAGAAGTATTAGATCAGGAAATATTCAATGCAAAATTTGGTAGAGGTTTTGGAACAACTTATTTTTTTATAAAAAGGTTTATAACACTATTAATCGGTATCATTTTAATTCTATTTGCATTATTTGTTTTGATATCACCAGAAGTTCTTATTGAAAATCAAGATTTCAAACAAGAATTAATAAATGATTATAAAAATGATTATATAGAAATAGCTGGTGAAACATTAGGTGATGCATTGATACAATTATCAAGTACTAATTCAAATGCCAATAGAACTGATATTATTAATACACTAGACAAATCATTTGAAAAATCAATCGAAAAAGAGATAATTTTAGGATTTCAATATCTAGCTGTATTAATTTTGATTATAGGAATCATCTCATTATATATTAGCAGATTAACCAAAAAAATACGGATAAGAAATTCTAAAATATCAAAAGCAGAATCTTTAACCCAAAAAATAATAAATGATTACAAACATACTATTAACGAAGAAGAACAAGAATTAGAGTTATTTAAAGAAATAATAAACGAAACATCAAATTAACACATACAACATGAACAAAGCGATAAGAAATCTAGAACCAAAAGCCTTATGGAATAATTTTTCCGATTTAAATGCCGTACCTCGTGGTTCAAAAAAAGAGGAAAGAGTAATACAATTTATGGTTGATTTTGGTAATAGATTAGGTTTAGAAACCATTGTAGATCCTATTCAAAATGTAATTATAAAAAAACCAGCTACTAAAGGTATGGAAGATCGTAAAACTGTCGTTTTACAATCACATTTAGATATGGTTTGGCAAAAGAATAACGATACTGATTTTGATTTTGACACAGAAGGAATTAAAATGATTATTGATGGTGATTGGGTAAAAGCTGATGGTACAACTCTTGGAGCTGACAACGGACTCGGAGTAGCAGCAATCATGAGTATTTTTGAAGCTACAGATATTGCTCATCCTGCCTTAGAAGCTTTATTTACTATTGATGAAGAAACTGGTATGACAGGAGCACAAGGTTTACAAGGAGGTTATTTAGATGGTGAAATTTTATTGAACTTAGACACTGAAGACGATGAGGAAATTGATATGGGTTGTGCTGGTGGTATTGATGTAACTGCCACAGGAAACTACAAAGAAGAAAGTGTTTTAGACAATACAACAACTATGTGTCTAGATGTTACAGGTCTTAACGGTGGACATTCTGGAATGGATATTCATAAAGGTTTAGGAAATGCTAATAAAATTATGAACCGTTTATTATTCGAAACTTTCGATTTCGAAATTAATGTAGTGAGTATTCATGGTGGAAGTTTGCGTAATGCTATTCCACGTGAGAGTAATGTAGTTTTAGTTATTCCCTCCGCAAAAAAAGAGGCATTTGAAAATAAAATAAATGCTATTTCAAAAGATATCAAAAAAGAATTTGCTACCATGGATGGCAACCTAGAGGTTTTACTTAATGAATGTAAAGTTCCTGCCACAAAAACTATGGACACTCGCAGTCAAATTACCTTAATAAAAGCAATCTATGCTGCACATAATGGAGTTTATAGAATGAGTCCTGATATGGAAGATCTGACAGAAACTTCAAATAATCTCGCTAAAATCACAGTAGAAAATGGTAGCATTAAAATTGAATGTTTAACACGTTCATCTGTAGAATCAAGCAAATTAGATTTAGCACAAGGTTTACGTTCTAGTTTTGAGTTAGCAGGTTACGAAGTAGAATTTACAGGATCATATCCGGGATGGCAACCCAATGTAAATTCTGCAATTTTAGGTGTTTTAACAGATGTATATACCAATATATTTGACGAAAAACCAAATGTAGTTGCCTGTCATGCTGGATTGGAATGTGGAATTTTAGGAACAAATTATCCTGATATGGATATGATTTCGTTTGGTCCAACTATCGAGGGGGCACATTCACCAGATGAAAGAGCTAATATCGCTTCTACTCAAAAGTTTTGGAAATATTTATTAGAAATATTAAAGAATATTCCTAAAAGATCATAATTAAATAAATATGCATTAATTACATAATTATTAACAGCTAAGAGGTATAACTTCTCAATCAAAGATTTTTTTGGTTGCTTAATTTATGTATGTTTGCTATATAATTATCTTAACAAGAATGACACTACTTATTGTATATGGATTAACATCTGTATTAGTTTCTTTTTTATGCTCTGTTTTAGAAGCTGTTTTATTGAGTATTACCCCAACTTTTATCAATATTCAACAACAAGAAGGAAAAGCCTATGCTAACAAATTAGAAATCTTAAAAGATGATATTGATAAACCACTTATCACTATTTTAACATTAAATACTATTGCACATACTGTTGGGGCAATACTCGTTGGGGTTGAAGCTGAAAAGATTTATGGATCTGGAAATAATATGCTTGGAATAGTTTCTGCTATAATGACATTTTTCATCTTAGTAATTTCTGAAATTATTCCAAAAACTATTGGAGCAACCTATTGGAAAGAATTAGCCAATTTTACAACTAAAACATTAGTTTTTTTAATGTTTTTTTTAAAATGGTCAGGTGTTTTATGGGTATTACAATTAACTACTAAAATTATTGGGAAAGAAGAAATCCACGGTAGTAGTGTATTTAGTCGTGAGGAATTTCACGTAATGACCGAAATAGCTGAAGAGGAAGGCGTATTTGAGGAACAAGAAAGTAATGTTATAAAAAACATTATTAGCTTTAAAGACATTCCTGTAAATGAAATTATGACTCCGAGATCAGTAATGATGACTGCTAATGAAGAGCAATTAATTCAGGAGTTTTATGATGAAAATCCTGATTTACGTTTTTCTAGAATTCCACTTTACAAAGAAGAACCTGATAATATTACTTCGTATTTTCTAAAAGACAAACTCTATGATGCTATAATTAAAGGAAATGGTGAAAAACATTTAAAATCTCTCAAAAGAGATATTCTATCGACAAATCGCAATGGATCTGTAGCTGATTTATTCGAGAAACTAATAGAAAATAAAGAACATATCGCCTTAGTTTTTGATGAATATGGGTCTGTTAGTGGTCTAGTTACACAAGAAGATGCTATCGAAACACTCTTAGGTTTGGAAATTATGGATGAAAGTGATCGTCATGAAGATATGCAAGATCTTGCAAAAAAACAATATGAAAAACGTGAAGAAGATTTTAACAAAGATGACTAAATAAGAATTTCAAAAACACACAAGTAGTGTAATTCCAATTTATTTTAAATAATAATTATTCATTAACATCTAGAAAAAATCCTAAGACTAGATTAATAAATTTAGATTAGTAACATGGAAGATAATTATAAAATGTTAGCCACTACCCTTTTTGGTTTAGAAGAAGTACTGGCAAAAGAATTATTAAATTTAGGAGCACAAAATGTAAAAGCAGGAAAAAGAAGTGTCAGTTTTATCGGAGATAAAGGCTTTATGTATAAAGCTAATTTAGCCTTACGTACTGCAATCCGAATACTAAAACCTATACGAAGTTTTACCGCAACAAACGAAGATATTTTATATGATAAACTCAAAAGGATACCTTGGGAAGATTTTTTGTATTCAAAAGGTTCTTTTGCTATAAATGCTGTAGTTAATTCTGATGAATTTACTAGTAATTCGCATTATATTTCCTTGAAATCAAAAGATGCTATTGTTGATTTTTTTCGTGATAAATATGGTGAACGCCCTGATGTAGATTTAAAACATCCCGACATACGCATTCATGTTCATATTCAAAATACAACTTGTACTGTATCTCTAGATAGTTCGGGTGATTCTTTGCATAAAAGAGGCTATCGAACTGACACAAATATTGCGCCAATTAATGAAGTATTAGCTGCTGGATTAGTATTATTATCAGGCTATGACGGCGGAACACATTTTTTAGATCCTATGTGTGGTAGTGGTACGCTGCTTATTGAAGCTGCTATGATAGCAGCAAAAATTCCTGCAAATATCAATCGCCCAGAATTTGGTTTTGAAAAATGGCGTGATTATGATAATTCATTATTTGAATTAATTCACGAATCACTATTGAAAAGAGTTCAAGAACCACGCCTAAAGATTATAGGATTTGACAAGGCTCCTTCTGCTGTGAAAAAGGCAAAAGATAATATTCAAAATGCAAACTTATCCGAGTTTATCAGTGTCTTTCAAATTGACTTTTTTGAATCGGAAAAACAATTACATGGGCCTGTTACAATTCTATTCAACCCACCTTATGGAGAGCGATTAAAAATTGATATTCCTTCATTTTACAAAAATATTGGTGATACGCTAAAAAACAGTTACCCCAATACTAATGCTTGGTTTATTACATCAAATATGGAAGCTTTAAAACACGTAGGCTTGCGTGCTTCTAGAAGAATACCTTTACGAAATGCGCACCTAGAAAGCCGATTTGTTAAATATGAAATGTATGAAGGTAGTAAAAAGTTTAAAAAAACTTAAAAAATAATACTCAAAACACATTGAAATCAAGTTCTATACAAAGAAAACCTGAGTGGTTAAAAGTGAAGCTTCCTATTGGGAAAAAATATACTTCATTACGTAAAATAGTTAGTGATTATAATCTAAATACAATTTGTACCAGTGGAAGTTGTCCAAATATGGGTGAGTGTTGGACAGAAGGAACTGCTACTTTTATGATCTTAGGAAATATCTGTACACGTTCGTGTGGGTTTTGTGGTGTGCAAACAGGTCGCCCCCATGTAGTGGATTGGTCAGAACCAGATAAAGTTGCTCGTTCTATAAAATTAATGAGAATTAAACATGCCGTTATTACCTCTGTCGATCGTGATGACCTAGATGACATGGGTTCTATTATTTGGGCGGAAACGGTAAAAGCTATACGACGAGAAAACCCAAATACAACTTTAGAAACATTGATTCCAGATTTTCAAGGAAATAAAACAAACTTAAATCGAATAGTAAATGTCGCTCCAGAAATTGTATCACACAATCTTGAAACAGTTAGACGTTTAACCCGAGAAGTACGTATTCAAGCAAAATATGACCGTAGTTTAGAAGTATTACAATATTTAAAAGAAGCTGGATTGCCTAGAACCAAATCAGGAATTATGCTAGGTTTAGGAGAAACACAAGAAGAAGTGTTGGAGAGCCTACAAGATTTAGTTGCCAATAAAGTAGACATCGTAACTATTGGGCAATATTTACAGCCTTCCAAAAAACATTTGCCTGTTACAGAATATATTAAACCTAAACAATTTGAATTCTACAAAGAACAAGGATTAAAAATGGGCTTTAGACATGTAGAAAGTGGTGCATTAGTCCGATCGTCTTATCGAGCTCATAAGCATTTATTATAGTCGTTAGTCTAGCTCATAGCTCATCACCCATAGCCTTTTGATTTTTAACACCTCATTAACACAATCAAATATTTCTTGGCATAAGCTTTGATATATAACAAGTACAAAGTAATTGGATTTACTTTATTTCATTGTAATAAATATTTGGTTAGTTAAGCAGAACTCTCATTCTTACTCAAAAAGTGGGGGTTTTGTTTTTTATACTCCTAATTAATCATCATCAGATTCCATCTTAATATAATCCAAAAATTCACGTTTTACCAAAGCATCTTTAAACTTCCCTCCATATTCTGAAGTTATGGTGCTACTATCAGTATCTTTAATACCACGTGTAATCACACACATATGCTTGGCATCTATAATACAAGCAACATCATCTGTTTCTAATACCTTTTGTAAGTCTTGTACAATTTGTTTGGTCAATCTTTCTTGCACTTGTGGACGTTTGGCATAGTAATTAACTATTCGATTGAGCTTTGAAAGTCCAATTACCCTTCCAGTAGAAATATAGGCAATATGTGCACGACCTATAATAGGTAATAAGTGATGTTCACAAGTAGAATAAACACCAATATTTTTCTCCACAATCATCTCTCCATATTTGAATTTGTTCTCAAAAGTGGACATTCTGGGACGCTTATTTGGGTGTAATCCTTCAAATATTTCTTGAACTAACATTTTAGCAACACGTTTGGGAGTGTCTTTTAAACTATCATCAGTTAAATCTAATCCCAAAGTATGTAATGTATCTGTTACATTTTTTTCAATTCTTCGCATTTTATCAGCATCCGACAAATCAAATGCACCTTTACGCATTGGTGTTTCTGCACTCGAACTGATGTGATTTTCTGCTGATTCGTCTTGGTTATTCATTTTATTATTGGATCTTGTATCAAACATTATATTGTTTTACATTAGGCTTTACGCTAATAACAAACGACAAAATTATATATAATAAACGAATTACCAATCCTATGTTGGGAATCATTATCTTTGCTGCTCGAATTTCATTATTAAATGCAAAGAATTATTGTAGGACTTTCTGGAGGTGTTGATAGTAGCGTTGCTGCTTATTTGTTGCAACAACAAGGTTATGAGGTTATTGGCTTGTTTATGAAAAATTGGCATGATACTTCTGTAACAATATCTAATGAATGTCCTTGGTTAGAAGATAGTAATGATGCTATGTTGGTTGCCGAAAAATTAGGAATTCCATTTCAGGTGGTAGATCTGAGCGAACAATATAAAAAACGAATAGTCGATTATATGTTTGCTGAATATAAAGTAGGTCGTACACCCAATCCTGATGTGCTTTGTAATCGCGAAATTAAGTTTGATGTCTTTATGGATATTGCCTTAGATTTAGGAGCTGATTATGTAGCTACAGGTCACTACTGTAGAAAAGGAGAAATGGAAGTAAATGGAAAAAAAGTATATCAACTACTTGCTGGAAAAGATACAAATAAAGATCAATCATATTTTTTATGTCAATTATCACAAGAACAACTTGCAAAATCATTATTTCCTATCGGAGAATTAACAAAGCCAGAGGTTCGTAAAATTGCATTAGAATTAGATTTAGTTACTGCTGAAAAGAAAGACTCACAAGGGCTTTGTTTTATAGGGAAAGTAAAATTACCTGACTTTTTACAAGCCCAATTACAACCCAAAGAAGGTGTTATTGTTCAGATTCCAAAAGAAGCAGCAATTGTTAATCCAATACCACCAGTTTTTGACTCGAAAGAAGCTGAATTAGTATTTTTAGCAAAGAAATTTGACTTCCAATTATCAGATGGAAAAATTGTAGGTAAACACCAAGGTGCTCATTATTTCACTATCGGTCAACGCAAAGGCTTAGCTGTCGGAGGAACCAAAGAACCTCTTTATGTTATTGGTACAGATATTACTCAAAATATAATTTATACCGGAGAAGGAAATAAACATCCTGGTTTATATAAAAAAGCTTTATTTATCGCTGAAGCAGATATCCATTGGGTACGAAAAGATTTAATTATTAAAGTTGGAGAAACAATGGAAGTTTTAGGACGAATTCGCTATCGTCAACCGCTACAAAAAGCTATATTACATCGGATGGAAAATGGATTGTACATGGAATTTGAAACACCTCAATCCGCAATCACTCAAGGACAATTTGCCGCTTGGTATATTGATGATGAGTTGATTGGCAGTGGAGTAATTGATTAAATAAACTACCTAATACAAATGAATTTCTATCCTTTTTTCGAAATATAATATTCTTCTAATGCTGTCATGTGTTTTTTCTTAGCAGCATCATCTAACAATGAATATTCAAATGAGTTTTTAGCCAATTCATATATATCTCTTTTAGTTAGATTTAAGGCTTCTTGAATCTCAATATAATTTTGATTGACTTGACCACCAAAATAAGCAGGATCATCCGAGTTTATAGTAGGTTTTAAGCCTAATTCCATCATTTTCTTAAGTGGATGATTTTTTAAATCAGGGACCACTTGTAGTGCTTTGTTAGATAACGGACAAACAGTCAAAGCCATATTTCGTTTAATGATTTCTTTAACTAATTTATCATCTTGTAATGCATTATTACCATGGTCAATTCGTTTAATTTTTAGCAAATCAAGGGCTTCCCAAACGTAGTTTGCATCACCTTCTTCGCCAGCATGTGCTAACGGAATGTAACCTTCTTTTACTGAGGCTTCAAATACTTTTTGAAATTTTGAAGGTGGATTTCCTTTCTCAGATGAGTCTAAACCTATCGCTTTAATTTTATCTTTAAATGGGATGGATTGTTTGAGCGTTTCAAAAGCTTCTTCTTCAGTCATATGACGCAAATAACTCATAATAAGGAAAGAGGTAATGCCAAAGTTTGTTTTAGCATCTTTACAAGCTTTAGATATTCCATTGATAACAGTTGCAAATGCAACACCACGTTCAGTATGTGTTTGTGGATCAAACATAATTTCGGTATGTCTAACATTTTGTAAATCACATTTTTCTAGATAGGCATAAGTTAAATCATAAAAATCTTCTTCGGTTTGCAATACATCTGCCCCTTGATAATAAATGTTTAAAAAATCTTGTAAACAATCAAATTTATAAGCTTGTCGTAATTCTTCAACTGATGCAAAAGGAATAGCAATTTTATTTCTTTGGGCTATTTTAAATAATAATTCAGGCTCAAATGTACCCTCGATATGTAAATGTAATTCTGCTTTTGGAAGGTTTTCTATGAAGTATTTCATAATGTGTTTATTTTAAAACAAAATTACAATTTTTTTGTCTCTCCGTAAAGAAAATGTACTTTTGACAAAAACCTACTCCATGCAAAAATTACTATTAGTTGCTATATTTCTATTCACAGGGATATTTGTTTCACAATGTCAAAGTAAATCTAAGAACCCCTTATTAGAAGGTGATGAAGTTCCTGACTTTTCTTTGTTAGATCAAAATGGGAGCGTTTTTAAACTCTCTAATTTTAAAGAGCAAGCTTTAGTGATTTACTTCTATCCAAAAGATGATACACCAGGTTGTACTAAAGAAGCCTGTAAATTTAGAGACGAATTTGAAGTTTTATCTGATTTAAATGCGAAGGTAATTGGTATAAGTAGTGATGATGTAGCCTCGCATAAAGCATTTGCAGAAAAATATAATTTACCTTTTATCTTACTAGCTGATACTGATAAACAAGTACGAAAACTATTTGGAGTCCCCTCATTTGGTGCAGGCTTGATTCCAGGTCGAGTGACTTATATTATTGACAATGAGGGTGTAGTGCGTTATGTATTTAATAATATGAAAAAGGCGGAAATGCATATTGATAAAGCTATAGAAATATTAAAAACCCTTTAGAAATGCCATTTAATTATCCTATAAAATTTGAGCCAATCTTACAAGAACGTATTTGGGGTGGAACTAAACTTCATACAATGTTTGGAAAGGCATCTAAAAACTTTCCTGTCGGTGAAAGTTGGGAAATTTCTACAATGCCAAACCAGGTTTCTATTGTCGCTAATGGTAATTTAAAAGGACAAAGTTTACAAGAGATTATTGACAGATATAAAGCTGATTTTTTAGGTGATGAAGTATATAAGAAATATGGAACAAATTTCCCATTATTAATAAAATTTATTGATGCCAAAACAGATTTAAGTATACAATTACATCCCGATGATACACTAGCTAAAAAAAGACATAATTCATCTGGGAAAGAAGAAATATGGTATATTATCAATGCCGAAAAAGAGAGTCGTCTGCTTTTCGGTTTTAATCAAGAACTATCTAAAAAAACCTATTTACAACACTTAAAAAATAGTACTTTACTAGAAATTTTACATCAAGAAAAAGTTAGTAAAGGTGATGTATTTAAAATCCCTTCAGGAAGAGTACATGCCATAGGCGGTGGAATCATGCTAGCAGAAATTCAACAATCTAGTGATATTACCTATCGTTTATTTGACTGGAATAGAAAAGATGCAAAGGGAGTTGAAAGAGAACTACATACTGATTTAGCAATGGAAGCCATTGACTTTAACATTCCAAACGAGTTTAAAACTTATTATAAATCAGTATATAATACGTTTGTTCCTTTAGTTAACAGCTTATCTTTTACCACTAAAATTTTAGATTTAAAAACTGTAAAAAAAATTGGAACAACATCAAAAGATAGTTTTACAATATACATGTGTGTAGCTGGAAAAGGTTATTTTAATATGGAGCATATACAAGTACCTATTAGTATTGGAGAATGTATTCTTATTCCTGCTAGTCTAAAAAAGTATAGTATTAAACCTGAAGACAACTTAAGATTATTACATATAAAAGCAAGCTAATAACAAATTTTTAAATAATTATTTGCATAATCAATAATTTATTCTAGATTTGTCTGCTCATAACAAAAAAACATGTTTACAATGCAAAATACAAATTGGTGGTGGCAAATACTTAATCTCAATCAGGGAACATAAGTGTTTGTATAAACTATTTGTAAAAAATATACAGCCGTAGGTTTTCCCTACGGTTTTTTTTATGTCAAATTTTGAAATTAACAAATTATGAAAATCAGAAAACAAATGTATAAATGGAAAATACTAAACCTTAGTTGGTGTTACTAAAAAAATAACAGCAATTAAACAATTTAATTTATATACAAATAAACAATATTTACAAACATACAATCATGCAAACAACAGCAATAAAAAAAGAACAAAAAACAGGATACTTTGGAGACTTCGGTGGACAATTTGTACCACCACATTTAGCAGAAAAACTTAACAATTTATATAAAGTTTTTTTAGAATACAAAGATGATCCTACTTTTAAAGAAGAATTCAAATCCCTTTTACAAACTTATGTAGGTCGTCCTTCACCTTTATACAAAGCAGAAAACCTATCAAAAGAATTGGGAAGTACAGTATATCTAAAAAGAGAAGACTTAAATCATACTGGTTCTCATAAAATAAATAATACTATTGGCCAAATATTATTAGCAAAACGTATGGGAGCTACTGAAATTATTGCAGAAACAGGTGCGGGTCAACATGGTGTTGCAACAGCAACTGCAGCTGCTTTAATGGGTATAAAGTGTAAAGTTTTTATAGGTAAAGTAGATTCTGAACGTCAAAAAATGAATGTAGAACGTATGGAAGTTTTAGGTGCTGAAGTTATTACCACCATAACTGGTAATGCTACTTTAAAAGATGCAGTAGATATGGCTTTAGGTTACTATGTAGAAAATCCAAATGTTTATTATCTATTAGGATCGGCAGTAGGCCCACATCCTTACCCAACTATTGTACGTTATTTTCAGTCGGTAATTGGTGAGGAAATGAAAAAACAAATTTTAGAAATCGAAGGGAAATTACCTGATGCAATAGTAGCTTGTATCGGTGGTGGTTCTAATGCTATTGGCGCATTTAGTCATTTTATTGATGAAAAAAATGTTGAATTATATGCAGCAGAAGGTGCTGGCGAAAGCATGGAATTAGGAAAAACTGCTGCAACCTTAACTCTTGGAAAACCTGGTGTTTTTCAAGGAGCTTTTTCTTTGTGTTTAGTAGATGAAAATGACAAACCTCTACCTTCTGCATCAATTGCAGCAGGTTTAGATTATCCTGGTATTGGCCCAGAACACGCCAACTTAAAAGAAATGAAAAGAGTAGCTTATTATCCAATAACTGATGAAGAAGCGGTAGAAAGCTATCGCTTATTATCAAAGAAAGAAGGTATTATCCCTGCTATCGAATCTGCACATGCTGTAGCTTTAACAACAAAACTATTTAAAAACAAGAATGCACTAGTCGTAATAAATTTATCAGGAAGAGGTGATAAAGACGTAAGTAGGCTCTGAAAAAAATACTTAAAAACCGTCTAATAAATGAGACGGTTTTTTTTATTATTTCAGTCTTTTTTTGTAAATTTACAGCACTAATCTATAAAGTATATGGCTACAATACGAGACTTAAAGAAAACCATTAACTATGAATTGTCTGGTGTGATTGAAGAATGCTATGTTTGGCAATTAGACAATTTTGAAAAAGCTGAGAAAGCAGAAAAAATTATTGATGCTGCTATTGAATCTTTTGATAAATTAATCGCAAGAGTTAATGAAAAAAATGTTGAGAACCAAAAAACTCATTTTCAAACTGTTAGTAAAGATTTACACAAATCAACTGATAGCCTGATGAAAAAATTAGTTAAACTCTAAATTTTTATGCTTCTTTTGATCATTTGGCATACTATAAGTGTAGAATTTGCGTTAAACTTATAAACCCTATTACCTATGGCAAGAGCAATATATGAATACACTAAAACTGTTTTAAAAAAAGTAAGTTTTAGTGTTGAGTTATTTACTCGCGAATTACAAAAAGCAGTTACCAGATTACTTCCCTACGAAATAGACGAATTACGTTTATGGTTAATTAGTTTCACGAAACAGAAACCTGAATTAGTTATTTGTCTAGAAGTAATTAATGATTAGTCAAGAGTTTGTATAAAATCTGACAAATCACTCCATAGTCCAAAAACAAAAATGGATATTAGTAACTTATTTTAGTGCTATATTTATTTTTGAAGTGGACTGATTATCTCTACATCATTAAAAGAAATAGCTCCCCTAACTACACCATCAATACTCTCTTTTAAAGCTTCGACCATTTGAATTTTAAGCTGTGATTTGTGGTAAACAAGACTCACTTCACGTGCAGGAACTGGAGTTTCAAATTCACGTAAATATTTACGATCATTTTCTGTTAATTCAATCGAATCTAAATAAGGTAACAAGGTCATACCTAAACCCTCTTTTGCAAGTTTAATCAAAGTGGTGAAATTACCACTTTCTAACTCAAAATGCTTTGGTGACATATGTTTAATAGGATTACATAAATTTATTATGTTATCTTTAAAACAATGACCATCCTCTAAAAGTAAGATTTCATTTATATCTAAATCATTTACATCTAATTTTTCATTTTTATAAAGACGGTGATTTTCTGGTATAAACCCTACAAAAGGCTCATAATACAATACACGTTCCTTAATTGCTTCATTCTCTAAAGGTGTAGCAGCAATACCTACGTCAATATTTCCATTAATAAGTTGTATAATGATCTCCTCTGTTGTAAGCTCGTTGATTATCAGATTAACCTTGGGATACTTTTTGATAAAAACTTTTAAAAACATTGGTAATAATGTGGGGATAATCGTAGGAATTATACCTAATCTAAATTCTCCACCAATAAAACCTTTTTGTTGATCGACTATATCGTTCATACGTTGACTTTCATTTACAATAGTCTTGGCTTGTTCTACTATTTTCTTTCCAATCTCTGTTAATGCAATGGGTTTTTTCTTCCTATTAAATATTTTAATATTCAATTCATCTTCCAATTTTTGAATTTGCATACTCAAAGTTGGCTGCGTTACAAAGCTATGTTTTGCTGCTTCAGTAAAATTTTGATATTTAGCAACTGCTAATACATATTTTAATTGAGAAATAGTCATAGAATTCTGATAATTTAACTTAGTCTTTAGCCTGTATTAATATACGTCCCAAAACTTTCTTTTTTGGTTTAAAGCTTCTTCTTCTTTCTGATAATCTTCAACAGGAGTTATTTTTAGAAAGGAAGCATGTTGTTCTATAGCAAATTCAATTTTTTTTACAATATCATCAACAGATTCATTTTCATAATCAATTTCTAATGCAGGTTTTATTTGCATTGACTGCAACACGCCTCTTTTTTTAATCAGTAAACCTTTTTTATCAAAAGAACGCCTAAACCCATCAATTACAATAGGAATTACTATTGGTTTATACGTTCTAATAATGTGTGCCGTTCCTCGCCTTATTGGTTTAAATGGTGTTGTTGTACCCTGTGGAAAAGTAATTAACCAACCTTCTTGTAAAGCTTTACCAATATTGCTAATATCTGACATTTTCACTTGTCTTTTTACATCTTTTCCTTCACTTCTCCAAGTACGTTGTATTGATATTGAACCCACATAAGCAAATATTTTGGGTAAAATACCCGATTTCATTGTTTCTGCAGCAGCTACATAATAAAGATTTAACTTTGGATTCCATATATAACCAACATTTGCTAAACTATCTACTCTTTCGTGTAAAGATGCATTAAATACGTGAAACATTGCTGTTACATCTGCAAAATAAGTTTGATGATTGGAAACAAATAATACATTCGTGTCTGGTAAATCACGAATTATCTCAGAACCTTCTATTTGTAATTCGTTGAATCGGTGAAACCTTCCATGTGAAATAATTCCTAAGATTCGTATCAACCATCGTTTGACAAACAAAATATGTCCAAAAGAATTTCTTTTGAATATTTGCATTTATTTTAGGTTTTGGTTAGGTCAAAAACAAAGATACAAAAAGAAAAGCTTTGTATAACAAATTGACTGTAATTTCAATTACATTTCAAAAAACAAACTACGTAATTCGCTTAACATCATAGCAGTAGCTCCCCAAACAATTTGATTGCTTAAAATGAAACAAGGTGTTTTAATTAGTGTTCCTGTCGCTGTTTGTACTTCTCTAATTTGCATACTATTAATATCTAATAATTCGGCTACAGAAGGTGTAATAATTCCTTCAACTTCATAGTTGGTTTTAAATTTTGGAACAACATTTAAGGTGGCTAAAAAAGGATATGCCAAAAAATTACTCGGCGGAATATAAACTTCTGTTAATCCCTTAAATATTGCTTTTGGTTTAATATATAAACCTATTTCCTCCTTAGTTTCACGTAAAGCTGTATCAATTAAATGTAAATCATTAATATCTTTTTTTCCTCCTGGAAAACTGATTTGCTTAGCATGATGGCCATTATAATCCGCTCTTTTTGTCAAAATAAAAGAAGTATTGTTATTCTCATCTGGAAAGAAAACAATAAGAACACTTGCCTTTGTAGGATTTAAAGCTTTAATTTTTTCAATGTCATAATGCTTTCGGTAAGTAGGTGCTAATTGGAATTGAGCTTCAATACCTCCTAATGTAGCCTTTTGTAACTTTGGAATACTATTTATAAATTCTGAGAAATGCATATTTAATTATTCTGAACATAGCTATGAATCTGCTATTATAAAGAACAGATTTCTCATTAATAATTCTTAGTGCAAAAGATTATAATCAATCTTGTAACAACTCCCACATCTTATCTTTTAATTCTAATAAATTTGTCTGAGCAACTGATGAAATAAAAATAAAATCTTCTCCTTCGGGCAGTTCTTCTTGCATCTCAGCTTGTAATTCATCATCTAACATATCTGATTTTGTAATGGCTAAAAGATACTTTTTATCTATTAATTCCGGATTGTATTTTTGTAATTCGTTTTTTAGAATAGCAAAATCTTTTTTTATATCCATAGTATCTGCAGGAATCATAAACAACAAAACAGAATTTCGTTCTATATGTCTTAAAAAATGATGTCCTAAACCTTTGCCCTCTGCAGCTCCTTCGATAATCCCAGGAATATCTGCCATAACGAAACTGCGATGGTCACGATAAGGAACAATCCCTAAATTGGGTTTTAAGGTTGTAAATGGATAATCTGCAATTTTAGGTTTTGCTTTTGTTAATACTGACAAAAGAGTTGATTTTCCCGCATTAGGAAATCCTACTAAGCCAACATCCGCTAATAATTTTAATTCTAATCTAAAACTCTTTTCTATGCTTGGCATACCAGGTTGTGCATACCGAGGAGTTTGATTAGTTGGTGATTTAAAATGTGAGTTACCTCTACCGCCCTTACCACCTTCAAGTAGAACTCTTTTCTCTCCATGTTCAGAAATCTCAAAAACTAATTCATCGCTGTCAATATCTTTAACAATAGTACCAAGAGGTACCTTAATAGTAACATCTTCACCATCTTTTCCAGAACTGTTTTGTTTTCCTCCACTCCCACCGTGCCCTGCTTTAAAATGTTGTTTGAATTTTAGGTGATATAATGTCCACATTTGTTTGTCACCCTCAATAATTATATGACCTCCTCGTCCACCATCACCTCCATCAGGTCCCCCTTTGGAAATATATTTTTCGCGATGTAAATGCACAGATCCTGCCCCACCTTTACCCGATTTTGAAAAAATCCTCAAATAATCTACAAAATTTCCTTCTGTCATACTTACTTATAATTATTTCTATGAAACACTATTTCTAAAAAATCGTTTAGAGCTTATCAAATACTTCCTTTAGTCTATCTGTAATATCGTCAATGCCTCCCAATCCATTTACACCAAAGTACTTACCTTGAGCTTCGTAATAGTCTTTTAAAATGGCTGTCTTGGTGTGGTATTCATTAAAACGGTTTCGAATTTTATTTTCATTTTGATCATCTGACCTTCCACTAGTTTTTCCTCGTTCTAAGATTCTATTTACTAACTCATCTTCAGGAGCTTCTAAAGCTATCATTGCTTTAATTTGTTCTCCTTTTGCTAACAAACATTCATCTAAAGCTTTTGCCTGTGAAATTGTTCTCGGATAACCATCAAATATAATACCTACAGCTTCCAGATTTTTTTGGACTTCCTCTTTTAGCATATTAATCGTTACTTCATCAGGTACCAGATCTCCAACATCCATAAATGATTTTGCTAACATACCCAAATCAGTTTTGTTTTTGATGTTGTATCTAAAGACATCTCCTGTTGAAATATGAACAAGATTATAATGATCTTTTAGCAAGGTCGCCTGTGTTCCTTTACCAGCACCTGGTGGTCCAAATAAGACAATATTTTTCATATTTTTTGATTTTATTTGATAAATATCTTTTAAATTTCTTCCCAAACCATCATAATCTAATCCATAACCAACAATAAATTTATCGGGAATTGATAGGCCAATATAATCTATATGTAAAGCTTTTTTAAATACATCAGGTTTAAAAAACAATGTTGCTAGTTTCAATTGTTTAATTGGCAGTGTTTCAAAAATATCATAAATCTTTGCCAATGTATTACCTGTATCGATAATATCTTCTAAAATGACTACCGTCTTATCGGTTAAATCTTCCGTAAGTCCAACCAACTCATTGACTTTACCTGAACTATTTGCACCCTCATATGAAGCTAACTTAACAAAGCTTATTTCACAATTGGCAGGATATTCTCTAATAAAGTCAGCTGCAAACATAAAAGAGCCATTAAGAATCCCAATAAAAATTGGTATCTCTTCATCTCCTAAATCATTGTATACTTGTTGTACTAATGATCGTGTAGCTTGTTGAATTTTATCTGATCCGATATAATGGGTGAAATATTTATCGTGAAGTTTAATCGCTTTATTCATTCTATGAATTTGTACCACAAACCTACATAATTTTTTTCATTTTATGTTTATATAAATAAGATGAAAAAATTATAAATTTAGGGATTTGTGATCTAATTATAAAATCATTTTCATTAAAATTAAATAAAAAAACCACCCGTTTTCGGATGGTTTTTCTTATTGTATTTTTTAACTTTTTATTTTTTCTTTCCTTCTCCTTTACCAATTGTGTCATACATAATTGGTGAAGCCACGAAAAGTGAAGAATATGTTCCAACGATAACCCCTACTATTAAGGCAAACATAAAGCCTTTAATAGAATCACCACCAAATAAAAAGATTGCTAGTAACACTACCAAAGTTGTCATGGATGTATTTATAGTTCTACCTAAAGTACTACTCAATCCTTTATCAACTACTTCACTAAATTTCCAGCTACCATGCAATCCTTTAAACTCACGAATACGGTCAAATATTACCACAGTATCATTTAACGAATAACCAACAACAGTTAAAATTGCTGCTATAAAAGATTGTCCAATTTCCATATCAAATGGAAGAACTTTCCAAAATAATGAAAATATAGCTAAAACAATTAACACATCATGAAAAACTGCTGCAACGGCTCCCAAACTATATTGCCATTTTTTGAAACGTAATAGAATATAAAGGAATACTATAAGCAATGAACCAAAAATAGCCCACATTGCTGCTTGTTTTATATCATCTGCAATTGTAGGTTCTACTTTAATAGAACTCATAATTCCAAATTTTTGATTATCAAAGCCTCCTTTAAAATCTTCTATGGTACTTCCATCTGGCAGATAATCTTGTAAACCAGTATATAAAAGCTGTTGTATTTCATCATCTATTGTTTGCCCTTCCTCATCAATACGGAATTTTGTAGTAATTTTTAACTGTTCATTAGAACCGTAGGTTTTTACTTCAGGTGCGCTTTCAAAAACTTCTTTAAGTGATAATGTTACTTCTTCTGCATTGGGTGCTTCTACAAATTTCACGACATAAGATCGCCCTCCTTTAAAGTCAACACCATAGTTTAAACTATTTGTTATTAAAGAACCTATTCCTAATAAAATAACAATTCCCGAAATAATGTAAGCCATCTTACGTTTTTTCAAAAATTTAATATCCAATCTTTGGAACCAACCTTTTGTAATAGTCGTATTAAAAGTAAATTTTCCGTTTTTATTAGCATACCAATCGATTAACATACGGGTAATAAATACTGCTGTAAATAAAGAGGTCATAATACCAATGATCAGAGTCAAGGCAAAACCTTGTACTGGACCAGTTCCAAACATATATAAGATAACACCAGTAAGTAGTGTCGTAATATTGGCATCAATTATAGCAGATAAGGCACCTTTAAAACTAAAACCATCTGCAATAGCTTGTTTTAGTTTTTTGCCTTTAGCTAGCTCTTCTTTAATTCGCTCAAAGATAATCACGTTAGCATCCACCGACATACCAATAGTTAAGATAATACCAGCAAAACCGGGCAAGGTCAGTACAAAACCAAATGCAGTTAAAATACCAAATATAAACAAGATATTTACTGCCAAAGCAATATCAGCAAAAATACCTGCTTTTCCATAATAGAAAATCATCCAAATAAATACTAAGACTAGAGCTAAAATAAAAGAATAGATACTCTTTTGAATAGCTTCCTTACCTAAGGAAGGACCAACTATTTCACTTTGAACAATATGTGCTTTGGCAGGTAACTTACCTGCTTTCAATACATTTGCTAAATCTTTTGCTTCGTTGATATCAAATTGTCCACTGATAGAAGTTCTACCCGTTGTAATTGCATCATTGACTCTAGGAGCTGTATATACATAATTATCTAGAACTACCGCAACAAACTGACCAACATTAGCAGTAGTCATTTTTCCCCACAATTTACTACCGTGAGAATTCATCGTCATAGAAACTTCTGGATTAATTCCTAGTTGATCAAAGGTTTGTATTGCATCATCAATTACATCACCTTCTATTGGAGCCTGATCATTTCTATTTGATTTTAAAGCATATAGACTGATAATTTCTGAATCTTTGTTTGGTTTAGCATCCCATAAGAATTTCGTATACTTCATGTCTGCTGTTAACAAAGCTCTCACCTCTTTCATATTAAGATACTGATTTACTTTTGCTGTATCTTTTAAGGATGCATATCCAATAACAGAGGTTGTATATTGTGACTGTGAAATATTCGGTGAAAAAATACTAAACAAATTATTTTTTTCTTCGACAGTTGTAGGATCTTCTTCTCCACCTAATAATTCTGAAATAGATTTTTCTTCCACTTCCGTAGAATCTTTTGCTTCAGATGTGTCTACTTTTAGTAATTCCTCGACTTTAACATTCGCACCAATTAAAAATTGGGCAACATCTTGGTTTGAATATACTTCCCAAAATTGTAATTCTGCTGTACTTTGTAAAAGGTTTTTAACACGGTGAATATCTTTTGCACCTGGCAATTCTATTAATATACGTCCAGATTTACCAATACGTTGTATATTCGGTTGTGTAACTCCAAATTTGTCAATACGTGTACGAAGTACTCGGAAGGCTGTACTAATAGAATTACTAACTTCTTCTTCAATAAGTGGCATAACTTCTTCGTCACTCATATTGAAGTTAATTTTATCTTGTAAAGACTTATTCCCAAAAATATCAGGGTCACCAAGCTTCACATTTCCATCAGCTAATTCTGTAAATTTGTCAAAGAAAATAGAAACAAAAGGTTTAGTTTCTGTTTTTTGGGCTTCACTAGCAGCATCTAAAGCTTTATTAAAAATAGGGTTTTTAGAATCGTTTGACAATCCTATTAGAATATCTTTTACAGAAACTTGTAAGATAGCATTAATACCACCTTTCAAATCTAATCCTAGATTTATTGCTTTTTCTTTAATGTCATTATAAGTAAATATATTAAAATACAGGTTAGTGTCATTGGCAACAGAATCTAGATATTTTCTTTCTACTCTAGCAATCTCTTTACCATCACCATCTTGTACAATAGTATTTGCATACTCAAAAGCCTTTTTTTCAACTTTATTAGTTGAGAAAGTAAATGAAATGGAATACAAACTTACCAATCCAAAAAGGATGGCAAACGTATTAATAAGTCCCTTATTTTGCATAATTATTTGGTTTATTCAAATGTCAAATTTTCAAGTCTGCAAACTTACGTAAAATTTTTGTCATTTCTACAGGCTGTTTTTAGTAAATTTTTATAGAAATTTCATATTTAAAAAAACATGCTTAATATCTTATGCTTCAAAATATATATTCAATTAAATTTGTACATTTGAAGCATTATTTATCAAAACAGATTATGTTGAAACCATTTGCTCTCTTTTTTCTCATACTCTTATCATTTACTTCATGTGACTATTTTGGATATTTTTTTCAAAAAGATTCAAAACGGATTGATTTTACCAGCATAGATGAATATCCTCTTTTTCCTTCGTGTGACAGTTTGGCTACCTTAGATTTTAAAGAAAAATGTTTTGAAAAAACAGTTGCCAAATACATCCAAGGCGATTTAGAAGTACATGAATTTTCTTCGCCAGAAGCAATTACCGATGCAATGATTATACATATTGACGTTGACCGTAATGGTAAAGCCTCTCTTCAAGAATTGGAAACTTCACAGAAAGTTAAAGAATTCCTTCCAGAACTTGAAGATGTAATTCGTGAAAGTATTGCAAATTTCCCCATACTTACTCCTGCAAAAAAGCGAGGAAACTATGTGAAAAGCAGGTATATGATACCTATATATATTGTTGAGTAGATAACTTGAAAGTTTCTAAAATTGATTTATTCTGATTTACTTACTTTTGTCAAAAATATTTTGCATTTAAATCAACATTTTCAAAATAATATATTTTGAAAACATTTTAGTTATGGGCATTTTTAAAAAACGTAAAAACAAAAAATTTAATTATACTCCACGTTATTACAAACATGATGGCGACGGAAGCCCTTTTTCTATTAATCACAAATTTGAAGAACATAGAAAAACTGTTAATCCGCCAACAGGTTTAAAAGGGAAATTTACTTCTGCATTTAACGAACTTAAAGACAAGAAAGATAAAAAAGTAACTAGGCGAATACTAATTATTATTGCTATTTTGGTTTTAATCTTTTTATATATAATTGATTTTGATTTGTCAATATTTAAACGCTAATCTCTAATTCCCAAATGTCAGATATCATACACTTATTACCCGATCATGTTGCAAACCAAATAGCAGCAGGTGAAGTGGTACAACGTCCCGCATC
>JAUVBX010000066.1 GCA_030590985.1 Lutibacter sp.
GCAAGTGTTAAGAATAATTGATCGTTATAACCAAAACTTTGTTGGATGAAACTTCCCCACATAGACATTTGATTTCTACGATCATAACTTCCATTTGCAGAACCAAAGTCCGTAACAAGTACAGATTCAATTGTTCCAACTGCATTGTTTCCTAAGTTGAAATATTTATTTTCATCATATTGATAACTATAACCAATACCTGTAGTAGATTTTAAATTATCTAGTATATCAAATTGATAGCTCAAGTTTAAATCACTATTATAAAGAACACTATTTACGGTATTTTTTTCAGCAACTCCATTTGGTTTTGTATTAAATCCGTTAGGGATAAATAATAAACCTTCACCATTTGATTTATCTAAACCAAAAGTATAGTTTACAGAAAAGCCTTCAAAGGGTCTTAATTTTAGTTGAATATCACTAATTGTTCGGTAATATTCTTGTGTTGCTTTTACTCTATCTATTGCTTCATTAGGATTTGCCATCCAACCAATATTTGCATAGTTGCCAAATTCATCTGGTGAAGCATCATTTAAATTATCGGCAAATAGTACACTAGTAATTGGTCCATAATTCATTCCATTAGGCATATCGTTACTCATACTATTTGAAAAGTAAGTTCCGATACTTACATCCATCCAATCATACACTTTTTGGTCTAAACGAACACGTGCTGATTTTCTGTTAAAGTCGGTATTTCTTACAATACCTTCATTATTATATTGTGAAAGAGATATGGAATAACCCGTTTTCTCAGTACTACCACTAATATTTATATCATTTTGAAAACCACTTGATTTTTGAAAAATATAATCTTGGTAGTTGTATCTAGTAGCAGCTACTGCATTACCGTTTTCATCCCAAGCTAATTGTGAATCGTTATAAGGTAAATATTCTCTAATATCATTGATGTTAAAGCTAGATGTATAACTGATATTTGGCTCACCTGTTTTTCCTCTTTTTGTAAAGATTTGAACAACTCCATTACTCGCTCTTGAACCATAAATAGCAGCAGCAGCTGCTCCTTTTAATACTTCAATGCGTTCAATATCGTCTGGATTAATATCCACAAGACGATTCTGTGTATTTCCTCCTAAGTTAAGTAAGGAAGAAGAAGAGTTATTGATAATAACACCATCAATAATATAAAGAGGTTCTGAAGAACCTGCAACAGTACTGTTACCTCTTAACACTATTGAAATACCACCAGATGGATCACCAGAACTACGGTTAACACGAGCACCAGCAATTTGACCCTGTAATGCTTCACCAATACTTACATTAGCTTTAGAACCACTCAGGTTCTTAGCGCTAATCGATGTGATTGAAGAACCGAGTTGTCTTTTAGTAGCGATACCAGAAGTACCAGTTACGATTACTTCGTCTAAGCCAAGCATGTCTTCAACTAGGGTGACATCTAGATTAGCACCGTCGATTACTTTAGTCAGTGTTTTCATACCGACATAAGAAAATTGTAGTTTGGCACCTGTTTCTGCATTGATAGTGTATTTACCATCAAAGTCAGATTGAGATCCTACACTAGTTCCGACTAATTGCACATTAACACCAGGCATTACTCCTCCTGATTCATCTGTGATAGTACCCGAAACTTCAATTTGTTGTGAAAAAACTGATATACTTCCTATTAGAAAAGCTATAATCAGTAAGCTGAATTGTTTCATAAAAATAGATTAAATTAATAAATTTTGATTAATGGAGCGTAAATTACATAAACATTGGGGAACAGTTAAGAAATTGTTAAGAAAAAACGCTGTTTGGTAACACATGTTACACATAAAGCAATTTGAAATTACCTAATGATAGTGTGATTATGTTAATAATGAACTATTTATACAAAACTGAAATATAAATAAGTTTCAATTTTATAATTAAATATGAAGTTGTTTCATATAGTCTATTTTAAGAAATGACAAAAAGGAAGATTACCTAGTCTGTCATAAACTTTTAGAAATGGTACTGTTTAAAGGCTTCGAAAGCTTCGTAATCTGCGAATCCCATTTTGTGATAGGCTTGGGCTGTTTCTTTATTTCTGTCTTCTGCTCGCATCCAAAACTCTCTGATATCGTTTCCTCTATATACAACAAGATCTTTTTGAGTTTGATGATGAAAAATACTATTACGTTTTTTTAATACCTGATCGGGACTCATAGGAACTGCCATATCAATTTCATCAATATTCCATTCTTGCCAAGCTCCTCTATACAACCAGACTCTGCAATCTTTCATATAAGCTTTCTCTTTAATATCATCTATAGCTTTATATATTGCATCTAAACATATCTTGTGTGTTCCATGAGGATCGGCTAGATCTCCTGCAGCATATATTTGATGTGGTTTTATAGTTTCAATTAGTTCACGAACTAATGTAATATCATTTTTTGTTAAGGGTGATTTTTTAGTGCTACCTGTTTCATAAAAAGGGAGGTTAAGAAAATACACATTTTTGTCTTCAACACTAAGATGTCTGACGGCAGCTAAAGCTTCTTTTTGACGGATATTTCTTTTTAAATTCCAAATATCAATAGAATTTTTATCTCCTTTGAGGTCAGCTAATAAGGTTGTGTAAAATGATTTCATCTTTTTAGGACAAAATGAAACGGCGACTTCGGTAAATTTTAGAGCATCAATATTAGATACAGCTGTACTACCTGAAGTTTGGTAGGCAATGTGTACCTCATGACCTTGAGAAATAAGTCGGTCTATTGTTCCACCCATTGATATTACATCATCATCAGGATGTGGGCTAAATACTAAAACTCTCTTTCTATGTGGATGCTCACGTTCTGGACGATAGGTATCATCTGCATTAGGTTTTCCTCCAGGCCAGCCAGTTATAGTGTGTTGGAAATGATTAAACATTGCTATATTTATATCATAGGCGCTACTTTGTGCCAATAGACTAGACATCCCATTTGTATTATAATCATTATCCGTTAGTTTGAGAATTGATTTATTAGTTTTCTTACTTAGCCATACCACAGATTTTTGAATTAATTTAGGTGTCCATTCACAAGTGCGAACCAACCAAGGAGTTTTATTTCTAGTGAGTAACGAAGCTGCTTCATCGTCTAAAATAAAAGTTGTATTGTCATGTTTTTGAAGATAAGTAGCAGGAACATCCGAAGTAATTATTCCTTCAATAGTTTTTTCAATAATTGCCGCTTTCTTGCCACCCCAAGCTAAAAGAACTACTCTTTTGGATTTTAAAACACTTGCAATTCCCATGGTAATAGCCTTTTTTGGGACTGCGTCTATACCATAAAAATCAGCTGCTGCATCAGAACGAGTGAGAAAATCGAGTGTAATACTTCGGGTTATTGAATTAATATGTGAACCTGGTTCGTTAAAACCAATGTGTCCAGTTCGTCCTATTCCCAATAATTGATAATCTAAACCACCAAATGATTCAATTAACTGCTCATAATTAAGACAATAATTACGTAGGTTTTCTTTAGTTATCATCCCGTCTGGAATATGTACATTTTCAGGTTTAATATCAACGAATTGAAATAAATGTAAGTGCATAAAGTAATGATAACTTTGAATGTGATTCTTAGGCATAGAATAGTATTCATCCAAATTAAAAGTTACGACATTCTTAAAACTCAAATTTTCTTCTTGATGTAATCTTACTAATTCGGCATATACCAAGATTGGAGAAGAACCAGTTGCAAGTCCCAAAATACATGTTTCGTTTTTTTTCTGTTTTGCACGTATTAATTCAGCAATTTCTTGTGCAACTAATTTGGATGCTATTTTGGAGTTGTCAAAGGTTATATTATGAATTTTTTCAAAACGGGTGTCTTCAAATTGTCCTGCTTTTTGAAAACTAATATTTTGATTTTTTGTCATGGTTTTGAATTAAAGAATCCTCAATTAGAAGAAGATTATTAGTTATGTAATATTATCAATCGTGAAAACACAAATAATGATTTTTTAAATATCAATACTTTTCTTTGTCTGTTTTTTCATCCCAAGCTTTAAAGACTTTAAGTCCCTCGTCTCTAAGATGTTGTTCTGTTTTTATGGAACGTTTTTCTATAGGTAATTCAATTTCTTTATAGATAAAGTTATCATCAAAACCTACTTCAGCAGCATCATTTTTATTACATGCAAAAACAATTCTTTTAGGTCGTGCCCAATAGATGGCTCCCAAGCACATTGGGCAGGGTTCACAAGAAGTGTATATTACGCAATCATCTAATTGAAAGGTTTTTAAATTTTTACAAGCATCTCTAATAGCGACTACCTCAGCATGAGCAGTTGGATCGTTAGATGAAGTCACTTTATTATGACCTATTCCTACAATTTTACCATTTTTTACAACGACAGCGCCAAATGGACCACCAGAGTCAGATTCCATACTATTTTTAGATAATTCAATTGCTTTTAACATGAATTTGGTGTCGTCTGTTGTAAAATTAGTCTTTTTACTCATTTTTTATAATTGATTATTAGGATGTGTCAAAATTACTGAAACTGAATAAATAATCTTTATAAAAATTTAATTTTTCTTTTACTAACCCAATGTGTTTGTCTAAGGGTGAATTTATTTTGTATTTTTACCAAATATCAATTAGTGTTAATACTATTTGTTAAATAGTTTATTGAATAGAAAAATAATGGCCAAGTTTTTAAAATTATATGATGAAAATCCAAATGAAAAAACCGTTCAAGAAGTGGTTGAGATACTTCGTAATGGTGGGTTAGTAATTTTTCCTACAGACACTGTTTATAGTTTAGGTTGTGATTTGCAAAACCCAAAAGCATTAAAAAAACTGGCCCAGCTGAAAGGAGTGAAAATTGAAAAAGCAAACTTTTCTTTTATGACAGATTCGTTAAGTAACCTATCAGAATATGTACGTCATATTGAAACTCCTATTTATAAATTATTAAAACGCACTTTACCAGGTCCTTATACTTTTGTTTTAGAAGGAGCTAATAAACTTCCAAAACCCTTTAAAAATAAAAAAACAGTAGGTATTCGTATTCCTGATAACATGATTGTTAAAGCAATTATCAAAGAATTAGGAAATCCTTTAGCAGTAACTTCTATTAAAGATTCAGATGAAATTATAGAGTACACTACAGATCCAGAGATTATATTTGATAATTGGCACAACAAAGTCGATTTGGTAATTGATGGAGGTTTTGGAGGTAATATTCCCTCCACCGTTGTAGACTTAACAGATTCTACTCCCATAGTTTTAAGAGAAGGAAAAGGAAACTTAGATTTATTATAAATAGGTTTATTCTATAACTTTGAATTCCATATCTTTATTAAAAATAATCATTAAAACACCTTTATTAATAAATCCATTTTCGGTATTTTCATATTTAAATTGATGTGCTAATCGATTAGAAATTCCTGATGTAAGACTTTCATTGAAATTCTCTGAAATTGCTAATCGTATTAATGAATCATAAGTTAAATCGAAGCCAGTATAAGCGTAAGAAGAAGGGTAGGTATAATTTAAATGATAAAAATTTTCATTAAAACTTTCTACAGAAATTGAACTAAGTTGATCAAATTGATTTGCGGGAAAACTCCATAATAATTGACTTAAATATTGGTAATCTAAATATTCAAAACTGTCAAAAGTTTTAGTTGTAAATAATCTAATATTAGTATCGTTTGCCATAACTCCATAAGTATTGACTATATCAGATGTTACAATAGTATTATCACTAGCTAAAATTACCCATGTGTCTTTTTTATCATTAATACTTTCCTGAAGTTTCTTTTTATCCATGTATATCTCTTCTGGTTTCTTTTTATTATGTGAAGGGATAATAAAACTTATATCTGAAATAGAGTCACTAGTTTTTAGTAGATTTTTTATTTTTTTCCCTATTGCTTTATTCACATAGCTTGTATCAGTAATGATCAATATTTTTTGTTGTTGGTAGTTTGTTTTAAGATAATCAATTAAAGTGGTAATCATCTTTTTTTTATCAACAGCAGTTTTTATCAAATTGGGTGTAAAATCCTTAGTCTGTTTTTTTGAGTATAAAGGTGCAAATATTGGAATATCAGGAAGTTCATTTGCAATTTTTTGTGCATTTCCAAAAAAGAAAGGCCCAATAATGGCATCTGAGTTTTTTAGATCCTCATTTTGTAGGTGATGGTACAATTGAGAAGGATTATCCTTCGTATCGTAAACATGATATGTTATATCTAAACCTTGTTTTTGTAAAGAATCAATTGCTATTTCTGCACCCATAAAAAAGTCTGTGCAAATAGTGCGTAATTGATTATCCTTTTTAGAATTCTTATCAACTTCTTTATTTGCCATAAGAGGCATTAAGAAACTAAGATGAATTCTTTTAGATGTTGAAAAACTATCGATTAAATAAGTATCAGTTTTTTTAGAAAACGGTTTTATTTTTAATTGCATTCCAAGTTTTAAGCCATTTTCTAGGTCTGGATTAAGAGAAAGTAAATCACGTTTGTGAATGTTATACTTACGAGTTAAATTAAAAAATGTATCACCTTTTAGAACTTTATGTATTAAAAACTCAGCTTTTTTTTTACCTGGAATTTTTAATAACATACCAAGTCTTAAATTTTTGGAAGCTTCTGGATTGAGTCTTTTTATTTCATCTTGTGTTGTATCGTACAATACGGCAATTCTAAAAAGACCTTCTCCTTGCTTAACAACGTGATAAATGTATATAGAATCTTGTTTTTGTCTAAATGTATCCTTAACACTGATTGGTAATTCTATTGGTGCAGGCACCCAAATATTATCATTTTCTTTAAGATTTCCTGTAAGTTCAGGGTTAATTCTTTCTAATTCAGCAATGCTAATGTTATGTACAGTTGCAATACGCCACTTTGTATCTCCTTTTTTTATTTTATAAAATACAACTCTACCAAACTCTGGTTGCACTGTATATTCACTTTTGGATGGAATACGTATTTTTTGTCCAGGTATTAGTCCATTAGCTATGCTAGGATTAGCATCTTTTATAGACTGGATAGTTACGTTATACTTTTTAGCAATACCATAAAAAGTTTCTTTGGGGGCGACTATATGTACTATTACTTTAGCTTTAGGTTTGGAATGATCTTTAATAACTAATTTTCCGAAATTCTTATTAGGGACTACCAATGTCGTATTAACACGTGGTGTTTTTTTATCTACATCTGGATTTAGGTCTTTGATTTCTTTAGTTTTACAACCAATCTTTTTGGCAATACTCTTGAGAGTTTCACCAGATTTTACAACATACGTAGTATATTTTTTAGCGTCTTGTGCAAAGGCATGTGACACCATAAAAAATAATAGGGCAAAAAGGAGGGTTTTAATATTCATCATTAAATTTTATGTTCAAAACAAATATAGTAATTATAATTAATCTTGTTTTTTGTGATATAGAAGCTACTCCCATTCAATTGTAGCTGGTGGTTTAGAGCTAATATCATAGACTACTCTATTAATACCTTTAACGTTGTTTATTATCTTATTAGATACTGATTGTAAAAATTTGTAAGGTAAATCTACCCAATCTGCAGTCATAGCATCAGTAGAACTAACAGCCCTAAGTGCAACTACTTGTTCATAAGTACGTTCATCTCCCATAACACCAACCGATTGTACTGGTAGTAACATAACACCTGCTTGCCAAACTTTATTGTATAAATTCCAATCTCGTAAAGCATTGATGAAAATTGCATCAGCTTTTTGTAACATTTCGACTTTATCTGCTGTGATATCACCTAAAATTCGAATTCCTAGACCAGGACCAGGAAAAGGATGTTTTTGTAATAGCTCATCTTTAATATTTAAAGTTTTGCCTAAACGTCGAACTTCATCTTTAAATAATAATCGTAAAGGTTCTACAATTTTTAGATGCATTTTTTCTGGCAATCCGCCAACATTGTGATGTGATTTTATGGTTGCGGCTGGTCCATCTACCGAAGCAGATTCAATTACATCAGAATAAATAGTACCTTGTGCTAACCACTTTACATTCTGAATTTTATGTGCCTCTTCGTCAAAAACCGCAATAAACTCTTTTCCAATAATTTTTCGTTTTGTTTCGGGTTCCGAATGTCCTTTAAGTGCCTTTAAAAAGCGCACAGATGCATCAACGCCATGTACTTGCAACCCCATACCTTCATATTGGTTGAGTACAGTTTCAAATTCATTGTGTCTTAATAAACCGTTATTTACAAAAATACAGTGTAAATTCTTTCCAATAGCTTTATGTAATAAAACAGCAGCTACAGTAGAGTCAACCCCTCCAGACAGACCTAAAACCACTTTATCTTTATTGAGTTTGTCTTTTAAATTTTCGATAATTTCTTGGGCTAGGGCAGTGGGAGTCCAATCTTTTCTGACATTGGCTATCTTAGTTAAAAAATTATCTAAAAGTTTTTGACCGTCTGTACTGTGATATACTTCTGGATGAAATTGAATAGCATAGGTTTTTTCTTCTGGAATTTTAAATGCTGCATGGGTAACATGTTCTGTACTAGCTATACATTTAAAATTTTCAGGTAAGTCAAATATAGTATCACCGTGACTCATCCAAACTTGTGATCCATTTTTGATTTCATCAAATAATAATTCACCTTGAGTAATATCTTGAAGATGTGCACGTCCAAATTCTCTAACATTAGAAGCTTCGATTTTTCCACCCTCTTGATGTGCCATATATTGAGCCCCGTAACAAACACCTAAAACTGGAATTTTCCCACGTATTTCTTCTAAATTTATCTGTGGAGCTTTGTCATAATAAACTGAATAGGGACTTCCGGACAAAATAATAGCTTCATAGTTGCTGAAATCATCTGGTAATGAATTAAATGGACGTATTTCACTATACACAAAAAGTTCTCTTACTTTACGAGCAATAAGTTGTGTGTACTGAGATCCAAAATCAATTATTA
>JAUVBX010000027.1 GCA_030590985.1 Lutibacter sp.
AAGAAGTAGTCTTTTTTGCGGTTGGTTTTGAAACAACGGCACCTTCTAATGCTTTATCAGTTTTACATGCAGAGAAATTAGGATTAAAAAATTATTCTATTTTGACATCACATGTTTTAGTGCCTCCGGCGATTGCAGCCCTAATGGAAGACGAAGAAAGTCAGATTGATGGTTTATTGGCTGCCGGTCATGTTTGTTCAATTATGGGCTATTGGGAATATTTCCCATTAGTAGAAAAGTACAAACTTCCTATTGTGATTACAGGTTTTGAACCACTAGACATCCTTCAAGGTATTTTAATGACAGTCAAACAATTAGAATCGGGTAGGGCAGAAGTTGAAAACCAATATACCCGAATGGTAAAAGAGAAAGGAAACGAATCCGCACAAGAAATCATTTCAAAAGTATTTGCTACAGGTGATCAAATGTGGCGTGGTATCGGAACAATTCCAGGAAGTGGTTATAAGTTAAATAAAAAATATGAGGAATTTGATGCGGATAAAAAGTTTCAAATTCAAATAGAGAAAGTACCTGAAAATGAGCATTGCATTGCTGGTGCCATCATGAAAGGAATTAAAAAACCTTTTGAATGTTCCCAATTTGGAAAATTATGTACACCACAAAATCCGTTAGGTGCGCCAATGGTGAGTTCTGAAGGTGCTTGTGCAGCGTATTATAATTATAGTAAGTAATGCTTTTATAGAAACGGAAAAATGATTAGCAAATTATTATAAAATTTCAAAAGATTGCTTCGTTCCTCGCAATGACAGTTTTCAAATTACATTGTTTATTTTGAAATCAGTCTTTGTGAGTGAGGTACGAGTGAAGCAAACTCATGATGTAAGACAAAACTAAATACAATCAAAAAATGAACAATAAACGAAGCCTATACAACCTAACCTGCCCCATGCCAAAATTCGATTTTGATATCATAACTCTGGCACATGGTAGCGGCGGATTGTTAACCAATAAGTTACTAGAAAGTGGTGTTTTTGATTTGTTACAAAACAAAGAATTAGACAAACATCACGATGGAGCAGTATTAGAATTTAACGGAAAAGTTGCTTTTTCGACTGACAGTTTTGTGGTTTCACCAATTTTTTTTCCAGGAGGCGATATAGGTGATTTAGCTATTAATGGGACGGTTAACGATGTAGCCATGTGTGGAGGAATTCCACAGTATTTGTCTTTGGGATTTATTATCGAGGAAGGTTTATCTATGAAAGAATTTTGGGATATTTTGGTCTCCATAAAATACGCTGCAGAAAAGGCAGGTGTTTTAATTGTAACAGGTGATACTAAAGTGGTCGATAAAGGAAAGGGCGATAAGATTTTTATCAATACCACAGGAATTGGAAAATTACATCCAAAAGCCGACATTGATATACATAATATTAAAAAAGGGGATAAGTTGATTGTAAGTGATAATATTGCTACTCACGGAACGGCAATTCTATCGGTAAGAGAAGGCTTAGAATTTGAAACTAGTATAGAAAGTGATACGCAAGGCTTAGGACATATTACCCTTAAATTATTGGATAAGTTCGGAACAAATATTCATCTTTTTAGAGATCCTACAAGAGGTGGTGTTGCCGCAACGCTAAACGAAATCGCAAGTGAAAGAAATTTAGGAATTGTATTGCAAGATCAAGATTTACCAATTGATTCACAAGTTGCAGCAGCTTGTGAAATATTAGGTTTAGACCCATTGTATTCCGCAAACGAAGGTATATTTATGGCATTTGTTTCAGAAGAAATTGCAAATGATATAATTGAATTGTTACATGAGTTTGATGAGTCAAAAAATGCGGCAATTATTGGTGAAGTAGTGGATGATCATAAAGGAAAGGTTTTAATTACTAATCCGATGGGAGGAAAGCGAGTAGTACATATGCCAATAGGGGAACAATTACCTAGAATTTGCTAAAATATTAACTAAATATCTAGGACACTTGAATATCTCAAAACCCACAACAAATTTGATTTTTTTAACAAAAAATAATCATAGAATAACGTAACTTTGAATCTTATATTTTTAAACCAATTTTCATGAAAAATTTTAAATACATCTTCGTATTATCTCTATTTATATTACAAACAACTTTTGCTCAAGAAGGAATGTGGATGCCTAATAAGCTATCTCAAAATGAAAAGGATATGCAAGACATGGGCATGCAGATGAGCATTGAAGATATTTATAATCTAAAAGATTCAAGTATCAAAGACGCTATTGCAATCTTTGGTCGAGGTTGTACTTCAGAAATTGTATCTCCTAAAGGCTTACTATTTACAAATCACCATTGTGGTTTTAATGCTATCCAATCGCTTTCTTCGATGGAGAACAACTATTTACGTGATGGTTTTTGGGCAAAATCTTTTGAAGAGGAACTTCCTTCTGAAGGTTTAACAGCTACCATTATCAATAGTATAACAGATGTAACTAATCAGGTACTAGCCGGAGCTGATTTAAATATGGGTATGATGGATAGGCAATCATATATTGATAAGAATATTCAAAAAGTGCAAAAAGAAGCACAAAAAGAAAGTTACCAAACAGCACGAGTTATGAGTTTTTATAAAGGAAATCAATTTTTCTTAATAATCCAAACTACCTATCGTGATGTTCGTTTAGTAGGTACACCACCACAGAGTATTGGTAAATTTGGATCAGATACAGATAACTGGATGTGGCCACGTCATACAGGTGATTTTTCAATATTTAGAATTTATGCAGATGAAAACAACCTACCTTCTGAATATTCTGCTAATAATAAACCATACAAACCAAAGCATTATTTACCCATATCAATTGATGGTATAGAAGAAGATGATTTCACGCTGGTGTATGGTTTTCCTTACAATACAGATGAATACCTTACTTCTTATGCAGTAAAAACTAAAATGGATGTTACCAATCCAGCACGTGTTCAAGTTCGTGAGGCTGCACTTGCAGTTCTAGATAAAGAAATGCGTAAAAATGAAGCTACTAGACTAAAATATGCATCGAAATTTGCAGGAATTGCAAACTATTGGAAATTTGCTATAGGAGAAAGTAAAGGATTACGCCAGTTTAATGCAGTTGGAGAAAAAGAAAAATATGAGGCTGAATTTACAAAACGCATTAATCAAGACCCTATGCTAAAAGCAAAATATGCCCATGTTTTACCAAGATTAAAGGAATTATATGCTGCTACAGAAAACGAGCGACTACTGCAAATGTATAATTCAGAAATTTTTTCACGAAATACTGAAATGACTTTTACAGCAGGTATAATTTCTCAACTAATTAAGGTATATGAAAATAATGGAGAAGAGGCTTTTAATAGGTATAAAAACAGATATGCTAATTATCTTAAAGGAAAATATAAGGATTATGATCCAAAGATAGACCAAGAAGTATTTGCAACATTAATTGATATTTACACAAAAAGTGTAGACAAGAAATATATCAGCAAACCAATATATGAAGCTTTACAAAAAAGTGATGCAAAATCTTTCGCAAATGAAGTTTTTTCAAATACTGTTCTGGCAGATGGTGAAAAAACGATGGCATTGATAAATGGGGACTACAAAAATTTTGAATCAACTTTAGAAAATGATAAAGGATATCAAGTTGCTTTATCTCAACAAAAATTAATCGATGAATTGATCAGTACGCCTTTTAATAAGAAAAATACAGAAATTGAAAAGCTAATGCGATTATATATGCAAGGACAAATGGATGTTTTTAAAGAAAAGAAATTCTATCCAGACGCCAATGCTAGTTTGCGTGTAGCGTATGGGAAAGTTAGGGGTTATTCACCCAAAGATGCTGTTTATTACAAACCTCAAACATATCTTAGTGGAGTTATGGAAAAATACAAGCCAGGAGATTATGAATTTGATGTACCTCAAAAATTGCGCGATTTATATGAAAGTAAAGATTACGGACAATATGGAGAAAATGGTAAAATGCCTGTTTGTTATTTAGCTACTAATCATATAACAGGCGGTAATTCAGGAAGTCCTGTGTTAGATGCTCATGGTAATTTAATAGGTTTAGCTTTCGATGGTGTTTGGGAAGGAACTATGGAAGATGTTTTTTACAAACCAGAAGTTTGTATGAGTATTATGGTAGATGTGCGTTATGTGTTGTTTATCATTGAGAAATTGGGTGGTGCTCAAAATTTGATTGATGAACTGACAATTGTACATCCTAAAAAGAAATAAGTACTTATTATCTAAATACATTAAACATCTATTTACTAATAGCATTGTAAATAGGTGTTTTTTTTAATTGACCTAATTTCCCTTCAGATGTTAAAAAAGATTATACTAGTAGGATTCATAACATTATTCATCTCTTGTAAAGTTTCTTATACACCAAGAAATATAGAATCAATTAGTATTCAAGAATTTGTAATTGACAGTACAAGTATTAGAGCAATACAAGTTATTGATTCTGATAATCTGTACTTTGCGGGATCAAAAGGAACAACAGGCTATACAACTGATGGAGGTAAAAATTGGTCAATTCATAGAATAAGTTATCAAGATTCTATCATTCCCTCTTTTAGAAGTATTGCTAAAAGTAAAAATGACATTTATACTTTAAGTATCGAAAATCCAGCATTATTATATAGAATTACAGACAACAAGCCCGAACTAATTTATATTGAGAATCATCCAAAAGTTTTTTATGATAGTATGCATTTTTTTGATGACTTAACTGGGATTGCAATAGGTGACCCTACAGATGATTGTATGTCAATAATTATCACAAAAGATGGTGGGAATTCATGGGAAAAATTAGCTTGTAAAATTATTCCAAAAGCAATAAAAGGTGAAGCTGCTTTTGCGGCGAGTAATACGAATATAAAAATTATTGGCAATACTGTTTGGATGGTTAGTGGTGGTAAGGTGTCAAGAGTTTATAAATCTACAGATAAAGGAAAAACATGGGCTGTTTTTGATACACCTATCATACAAGGAAAAGAATCACAGGGTATTTATTCTATTGATTTTTACGATAAAGATAATGGTATTGTTATAGGAGGTGATTATGTAAAGCCAAATGAAAATAAGAAAAACAAAGCCATAACAACTGACGGAGGAAAAACATGGCAGTTAGTTGCTGACGAAAAAGAACCCGGATACAAAAGTTGTATACAGTATGTCCCTAATACAGAAGGGAAAGAAATTTTTGCAGTAGGTTATACAGGTATTTCATTCTCAAACGATGGGGGTTTTACTTGGAAAAAATAAGTGCCGAATCCTATTATACCATTCAATTTGTAGATAGAAAAACTGCTTGGTTAGGTGGTAATAAAAAGATTGGAAAATTAGTCATACCTTAAGTGCGATATATTTTAAATTTCTTTAAATTTGCACGATAATTCGGGATGTGGCGCAGTCCGGTAGCGTACTTGCATGGGGTGCAAGGGGTCGCAAGTTCAAATCTTGTCATCCCGACAAGTTCAAAACCAATGTTTACGCAGTAAACATATATAAATAACTTTCTATTTTGTGAAATGCTTGCATTTCTAATAAATAGGAAGTTTTTTATATAAATGCGTAGCATTGGTTTTATATTTCCAGCAATAGCGATGTAAATAGATTCATACTTTTATATAAATCTTGTCATCCCGACAAGTTTTAAAAGTCTTGATACCATTGGTGTCAAGGATTTTATCGTTTTTGTAGTCAGTTGCTTAGTTTTAGGAAACAGTTTAATTCACGGTAAAATGTGGTAAATTTGTGTAAATAATGTACGAAAAGTGTACGATTATTTATTATTGAGGATCTATTACGCGAGCTGATGGAGCATAAACGTGCCGATATAGATAATTATTATAAGGATAGGTACTCTGAAAGTGTACGTGATGTAACGCAGTTAAAGTTAATAAACAAATGATTATATTAACTCCCACTTTTTTTCTAATTCATTAAGTTCAGCGGCGATAATTTCACTATATGCGTTATGATTCCCTTCATGTACATATATAGTAATTCTTTTACTTTCAATAGTTTTAATTAGTTTGCTTGAAAGATGTGGTTTAATACGTTGATAAATATCAGATATCCTAAATATTTGATAACTAAAATTAGGTTTGTTAATTTCCTTATATGTCGCTTCTAAAAGCTTTTTTTTATTATTATGTATGAGTCTTTTTTTTTCAACTCCCCATTTTAATTTTGAAGTGATGATTGCAGTTGCTATTGAAGAGATGGCTGTTGATGTAAGTATTGCTAAAATAATATCACCTGACATAAATATAAAGTTTTGGTTACTACTCTTTACTTTCACTTTTTCTTTTAAATATATATTTTACATCACTTATATCTTGAACAATAGCTTCTACATACTCATAGCCGTTATTAGTGATAAAGTTTATAGTAGCCATTTTAGAACCGGTTGGAGTGAAAATTAAACTATCTTTATTCTTAAAAGTTTGTTTTCGTAAGAAGTTTGGTTTTTGACCATAATCTATATATATCTTTTTAGCGTGAAATATATAAAGTTGTATATACTCAGCTTTTTCGTTTATGTTTACATCATCTACAAATATTTGAGAGTATGAATTGTATGTGAATAGTAAGATGAATATTAATACTATCTTTTTCATATCTAATAATTTAAAGTAACCCAAATTTACAAATTAGCTTCAATAACTGCAATGGTTTTGAGTATTTTCTTTTTAAGGTTTTGATATTTGTTTAATGTAGATAGACTTTCGAGATCATTACCGTTGTTAATTAGCTGCTCAATACCCGCATTAACTTTTGCTAACATCGCTTTTTCTGTTTCTAAAAAAGCTTCTAAATCTTGTTTTTTTAGTTTAGAATTTATATCTACAAAGGTATATTCCCATGTTTTCTCGAAGGTCTATTAACTTCTTTACCAGCTAACATTGAAAAAGCTTTTATTAATTTACGACGGGTATTTTTTGGTAAGATAACTTCATCTATAAAACCGCGCTCAGCTGCACTATATGGGTTTGCAAATAAATTAGCATACTCATCTTCTTTTTCTTTAAGTTTAGTTTCTGGATTTTTAGCACTTGTAATTTCTTTTTTAAAGATAATTTTACTAGCCCCTTTGGCTCCCATAACCGCAATTTCTGCACAAGGCCACGCAAAATTCATATCTGCTCCGATATGTTTCGAATTCATTACATCATAAGCACCACCATAAGCTTTTCTAGTAATTACCGTAATTCTTGGTACTGTAGCTTCGCTAAAAGCATATAATAATTTGGCGCCGTTGACAATAATACCATTCCACTCTTGATCGGTACCAGGTAAAAAACCGGGAACATCTTCTAATACTAATAATGGAATATTAAAACTATCGCAAAAACGAACAAAACGGGCTGCTTTTTTTGAGGATTCAACATCTAAAACACCAGCTAAACTCATAGGTTGATTGGCAATAATACCAATACTTTTTCCTGCTAATCTAGCAAAACCAACAATTATATTATCTGCAAATTCTTTATGTATTTCAAAAAAAGAATCCATATCAATTATTCCAGAAATAACCTCTAGCATATCGTATGGTTTGTTAGCAGAATCTGGAACTATTGTTTCTAATTCTTCTCGTATTTCATCACCTAATTCATATTTAAATTGGGGTGTTAATTCTCTGTTATTTTGTGGGAAATAGCACAATAACTTTTTTATAGATTCTAAGGCTTCAATATCGTTAGTCGCTGTTAGATGTGTAACTCCTGATTTACTGGCATGTGTATGTGCTCCCCCCAATTCTTCGGCAGTAACCGTTTCATTGGTAACTGTTTTTACTACGTCTGGTCCTGTTACAAACATATAACTGGTGTTTTCTACCATAATGGTAAAATCAGTCATAGCGGGTGAATATACTGCCCCACCTGCACAAGGACCCATAATAGCAGAAATCTGAGGAATAACTCCTGATGATTGCACATTTCTATAAAAAATATCGGCATAACCACCTAAAGAACGAACACCTTCTTGGATACGTGCACCACCAGAATCATTTAATCCAATAATTGGTGCGCCCATTTTAACAGCCATCTCCATTATTTTTACAATTTTTTCGGCATGAGTTTCTGAAAGTGCACCTCCAAAAACGGTAAAATCTTGTGAAAAAATATACACTAAACGATTATTGATAGTACCGTAGCCGGTTACTACTCCATCACCGTAAAACTTTTGTTTATCCATCCCAAAGTCTTTAGTACGGTGTGTGACTAAAGCTCCCATTTCTTCAAAAGAACCATCGTCTAATAGATATTCTACGCGTTCACGAGCTGTGAGTTTACCTTTGCTATGTTGCTTATCTATTCTAACTTTTCCGCCACCAAGATAGGCTAGTTGAAGTTTTTCTTGTAGTTGTTGTGTTTTGTCTTTCATTCTGTTGTCTTATTGAACTAGTGGAATGTGTTAGTTATTTATGAAACAAATTTTTAATTGCTGCCCTTGATTTATGTTTAGGGATTTTTAACAAATGCCTTTCTTCTATGTACATTTTCAAAGCAATTTTTGCTGCAATCTCAGCTTCTTTATTATAATGTTTGTGTATGACTTCTGGTGTATAATAATCTTTTACAAAATGTGTATCAAATTGACCTGATTGAAAGGCAGCGTGTTGACATACATATTTACCAAAAGCTAGAGTAGTTTCAATACCTTCGACTTGATAATTATCTATTGCTTCAATCATTTTAACAATAGCTTCATCGCGTGTTTTCCCATAGGTAATTAATTTTGAAAGCATTGGATCATAATAAATAGGAATTTCCATTCCTTCCTTAAAACCATCATCCACTCGGATATTCTTTCCTGAAGGTGGTTTATAGGTGCTTAATGTCCCAATACTTGGCATAAAATCATTTAACGAATCTTCTGCATATACTCGTAATTCGATAGCATGCCCCTTTATCTGAAGATCAGATTGTGAAAAAGATAGCGCTTCACCTTGGGCAATTTTTATCTGTTCTTCTACTAGATCTAGACCTGTTATCCACTCAGTTACAGGATGTTCTACCTGTAAACGTGTGTTCATTTCAAGAAAATAGAAGTTCATTTGAGCATCCATCAAAAACTCAACCGTACCTGCACCTAAGTAATTACATGATTTTGCCACATTGACGGCTGCCTCTCCCATTTTAGTACGGATAGCCTCGGTTAAAATTGCAGAAGGAGCTTCCTCAACTACCTTTTGATGTCGTCTTTGAATACTACATTCTCTTTCAAAAAGATGTACTACATTTCCATGACTATCGGCTAGTATTTGAATTTCAATATGTCTCGGAGATTCAATATATTTTTCGATAAAAACAGAACCATCGCCAAAAGCAGAAGTAGCTTCACTTATGGCTCGTTCCATTTGGCTTTTTAGTTCAGATTCTTTTTCTACGATTCGCATACCTTTTCCACCACCACCCGCAGAAGCTTTTATCAATATAGGAAAACCAATTTCTTTAGCAATTTCAATGGCCTCCTTAGGATCTAAAACTGCTTTATCTATACCAGGAACCATGGGGATTTTATATTTTTTCACCGCTTCTTTGGCGGCTAATTTACTTCCCATTGTCTTGATAGCAAAGGGTTTTGGTCCTATGAAAATGAGACTAGCATCGTCAACTTTTTGAGAAAAGTTAGCATTTTCACTTAAAAATCCATAGCCGGGATGTATTGCATCAACTCCCAATTCTTGAGCAACTTTAATAATTTTATCACCTAATAAATAAGATTGATTAGAAGGTGGTTCTCCGATGCAAACCGCTTCATCTGCCATTTGAACATGAGGTGCATTTCTGTCAGCTGTAGAATAAACTGCAACAGTTTTAATACCTAGTTTTTTAGCAGTTTTAAAAACTCGTATGGCAATTTCACCTCTATTGGCTACTAATATTTTTTTAATTTTCATACTGAACCTGTTTCAGCATCTTTCGATGCATGTAATTGATATATTTTTACAATATCTTTTGATATTTAATTAATTCCTATTGAACTTTATTCCATTTCGATTAATAACTGTTTTTTATCTACGGCATCTCCTTTTTGAACTTCGATTGATTTTATAACTCCATCTTGAGGGGCTATTAACATATTTTCCATTTTCATTGCTTCTAAAACTAACAGAATATCACCTTCTTTAACTTCTTGACCTTTTGAGACTGAGATCTCTAGAATAAGACCAGGCATAGGAGCTTTTATATTTGTGTCTTTTTGCTTACCATTAATGGTCAATCCTAAGTCTTTTATAAGTTGGTCTAATTTATCTTTTATAAGGACATTATATTTATTTCCATTTATCGAAATTTGATATTCTTTCTTTGAAAAATTTGACTTTAAGAGATTAGCCTTATAACTTGTATTCCCTTCAATAATATGATATTGGTTTTTAAATTTTTTAATGATATCAATATCTTGTATGTTATCTTTATCTACGCTAAATTCATAGTTATCATTAACTTTTAAAGTATAAAGTTTTGACATAGTTTTTATATTTTAATTAGATTCAATTGATTTAAAAGCTGTAATAATTCTTTTGACTAAACTGTGTCGCATTACGTCTTTTTCATCTAAATAAACGATTGAAATTCCGATTGTATTTTTTAAAGCAGATATAGCTTCTTTTAAACCAGATACTTGTTTTTTTGGTAAATCGATTTGCCCTGGATCACCAGTAATAATAAACTTTGCATTCTTTCCCATACGGGTTAAGAACATTTTCATTTGATTGTGCGTTGTATTTTGAGCTTCATCTAAAATCACATACGAATCATTTAATGTACGACCACGCATAAAGGCAAGTGGAGCTATTTGAATCACACCTTTCTCAATATAAGATTCTAGTTTTTGGAAGGGAATCATATCTCGTAAAGCATCGTACAGTGGTTGCATATAAGGATCAAGTTTTTCTTTTAGATCACCTGGTAAAAATCCTAAATTCTCTCCTGCTTCAACGGCTGGGCGGGTTAAAACAATACGTCTGACTTCCTTATTTCGTAGTGCTTTAACAGCAATAGCAACTGCTGTATAAGTTTTACCAGTACCAGCAGGTCCAACAGCAAAAAGCATGTCATTTTTATCCATACCTTTTACCATTTCACGCTGATTTTTAGTTCTTGCTTTGATAGTCCGACCACTTACACCATGTAAAATAATATCTTTATCTCTAGTAGTGTTTTCTTCAGAAACGCTTGACCCGTTTGTTAATAACAAACGTTCAATGCTATTTTCATCTAGGCTATTATATCGATGAAAATAATCAATTAACATCTGTAAACGTTTTTCAAATTCATCTAAAATTTCAGACTCACCAAACACTTTAATACGTGTTCCACGTGCTACAATTTTAAGTTTAGGGAAGTGTTTTTTTATAATATCAAGATATTTATTTTGAGCCCCAAACAAATCGGAAGGGTTCACTTCGGTCAATTCAATAAGTCTTTCGTTCAATTGGCAATAAATTTTAAGATGTTACTGATTAATAAAGTCTATAATTTGTTTATTTTTGTACATCCGCACTTGCGAGAGTACTCTGCTAAAGTAGTAAAAAAGAGAGCATCTACAAAGGTTGTATATAAATAATAAAGATTAATGTCTATCATAACACTTACGAGCGATTTTGGAACCAAGGATTATACTATAGCAGCGGTAAAGGGCAGCTTATTAGATTTAATAGACAATCCGAATATTATTGATATATCACATGAAATAACTCCTTACAGTATTCCAGAGACGGCATTTGTGATTAATGCAGCTTATCCGAAGTTTCCAAAAAATACTATTCATATTATTGGTGTAGATAGCGAAAAAACACCGGATCAAAGACACCTTGTAGCTTATATTAATGAACATTATTTTATTGCTGCTGACAATGGTATTTTTTCTTTGATAGCTAAGGAAAATCAATTTGATAAAATTATAGAAATACAACATCCTAAATCTGATAAGAGTAGTTTCCCTATGTTAGATGTTTTTGTAGATATAGCTGCTCAAATTATTTTTAAAGAAAAATTAGAAAATTTAGGAAATATTGTTACTGATATAAAAGAATGGATAGTCAACAAACCTAATATATCGAATGAAAATGAGCTGATTGGTCATATTGTATATATTGATAGATATGGTAATATAGTTACAGATATTTCAAAAGACTATTTTAACAAATTTAAGGCTAATCGTCGTTTCGAAATTATTGTAAGTAGTGCAAAGATTACTAAGATACATTCCAATTATAATTCATTTATAAATTATGAACTTCCCATTGCACAAAGACAAAGAGCAGGTAATGCATTGGCAATTTTTAATTCTTTAGAATTGTTAGAGATAGCTCTTTACAAAAGTGATCCGCAACATGGTGGAAGTGCAGCTACTTTATTAGGTTTGTGTGTAGGAGACAGTATTAAAGTAGTATTTAAATAGGTTAAGAATAAAAAATTCATAGAATTCACGATAAAAAACAAAAGACAAGGAATATGTTTACACGAATAGTAAAAATGCAATTTAAATCAGAAAGAGTTGATGAGTTTGTACAACATTTTGATTCTGTAAAAGAAAAAGTACGAAATCAACCAGGTTGTCGTTCTGTAGTTTTGTATCAAGATAAATTTGAATCTAACGTCTTTTTCACCTATAGTTTATGGGAAAATGAATCAGATTTAGAATCGTATAGAAAATCAGATTTTTTTAAAGAAGTATGGCAACATACTAAACAACTTTTTGTTAATAAACCAGAAGCTTGGAGTGTAGATAAAATACTAGAGTTGTAGTTATCTATTTGTTAAAGAGCTAAATAATTTATAAAAAATTTATGTTTGCCATTTTTAAGAAAGAATTTAATACTTTTTTTGCCGGTCCTGTAGGGTATATGGTTGTGGGTTTATTTCTTCTATTTAATGGATTATTACTCTGGTTTTTTGAAGGAAACTGGAACATTATAGATACGGGTTTCGCCGATATGCAATCCTTTTTTGACAGTACTCCTTGGTTATTTCTCCTTTTAATTCCAGTAATAACTATGCGTTCTTTTTGCGATGAGTTTACAAGTGGAACGATAGAAATTCTCAAAACAAGACCTCTTACAAATTGGCAAATAGTAATGGGTAAGTTTTGGGCATACTTAGCTTTAATAGTATTGAGTCTATTACCTACTGTAGTTTATGCTATCAGTATATCAATACTCGAACAATCTGGAAGTATAGATTGGGGTACTATTATTGGATCATATATAGGATTGTTTTTTTTAGGAGCTACTTTTACAGCTATTGGAATATTTTCTTCAATAGTATCAAAAAATCAAATTTTGGCTTTTCTTATTGCTGTTTTAATCAGTTTTGTTTTTTATTATGGTATTGAGCAATGGGCGATTTGGTATCCTAGATTACCTGATATCATACATAAATTAAGCTTATATGAGCATTACAAAAGTATAGGTAAAGGTGTTTTAGATACTAGAAATTTAGTATATTTTATCAGTATAAGTTTTATTTTTTTATTTTTCACTAGAACAAGATTAGAAAATTAATTGAAAAAAAGAATACAACATAGTATCCTCATATTAATTGCTTTAACCTTAGTAAATGTTTTAGCATCACGGTTTTATTTGCGTTGGGATTTAACATCAGATCAACGGTATACACTTTCAAATACGACTATAGATTTATTGTATAGTTTAGATGAAAACATAATGATTAATGTTTATCTAAAAGGTGATTTTCCTTTGGATTTTAAGCGGTTGCAACAAGAAACAGAACAACATCTAGAGGAATTAAAAGCACTCAACAATAAACTACATTATCGATTTATAAATCCTTCTGGAAATGAGGAAAAGTTGATTAAAAAGGGTTTACAACCCAGTCGTTTGACAGTTGAAGAAGAGGGTGTTATTTCGGAGGCCACAATCTTTCCTTGGGCTGTTGTAAATTATAAAAATAAAAGTACTAATGTTGCTTTATTACTCAACTCACAAAATTCTCAAGAAGAACAGTTACGACACTCAATCGAAAATCTTGAATATGCCTTTAGTAAAGCTTTTGCTACTGTTACAAGCAACAAACGTAGGTCAATAGCTATTCTTAAAGGTAATGGTGAATTAGACGATATATATTTATATGATTTTCTAAATACGATAAAAGAAAAATATAATCTAGCACCTTTTTTACTTTCAAAAATAAATAGTAATCCTCAGGAAATTTTAAATAAACTAAAAGCTTATGACCTAGCAATTATTGCCAAGCCAACTTTACAGTTTTCAGAAACGGATAAATTTATTTTAGATCAATATATTAGTAATGGTGGTAAGACACTTTGGATGATTGATAGCGTAGATGCTGAGATGGATAGTTTACAGCAAACTGGCGAAGCATTGTTTGTACCACGAGATTTAAATCTAACAGATTTATTATTTAGTTATGGTGTACGTATTAATTACAATTTAGTAGAAGACTTATATAGTAGTAAAATAGCTATTGCTACTGGTAATATGGGAGATCAAACAAAATTTCAACAATTCTTATGGCGCTATTATCCTTTGGTAAAACCCGAAGCAACTCATCCTATAAGTAAAAAACTGGAAGCAGTTAATTTAAAGTTTCCTACTGATATTGATACTCTAAAAAATAATATACATAAAGAAGTTTTACTGAAAAGCTCGTTACTTACAAAATTAAGTGGTTTGCCTACTATTGTTAGTTTGAGTTCACTTGCTGATAAAATAGATCCTGAAATGTTTACTGCTAATCCACAAATAATGGGGGTATTGTTAGAAGGCGAATTCGAATCGGCATATCAACACCGTACTAAACCTTTTGAAGTAGATTTTATTTCAAAAAGTCCCTTAAATAAAATGATTGTAATTTCAGATGGTGATATTGTTGCCAATCAAATTCAGAATGGGCAACCTACACGTTTAGACGTAGATAAATGGACTGGGCAACACTTTGGAAATAAAGATTTTCTTTTAAATGCAGTAGATTATTTATTAGATGACACGGGATTATTTGATTTACGAGGAAAATCCTTAGACATTAAGCTACTCAATAAAGAAAAATTATATAAAGAAAAAGGCTTTTGGCAGTTTGTCAATATTATACTTCCATTATTATTTTTGGTATTTTTTGGAATAATCTATTCTTTTTATAGAAAATGGAAATATACTTAATCATTTTTACAACCTTATGTTGAACTCAGGTTTACAGTAAATCTATTGGCTATAATTGTAGAAAGCAAAAGGATGGCTGACACAATTGCATAGGCAGCACCAACCCCAAAGTGATCCGCTAAAATTCCCATAAGTAAAGCTATAAGTGCCGTAATTATTGTCTTCCATAGGGATTGTGCAGATAGGATAGAAGTAAGGATATCATTGGGTACATTATCTGCTAAAATTCCCGTTAAAACAGGTTTTCTAATATTTTCAATAATATAGATCCCAACAAAAGTCAGTAATGATAATACCCATAATTCATTGACAAAGAAAATACCACTTATTATTCCAAAGAAAAACCCATAGAGAAGGGTTATATATGAAGTTTTTCGTTTGGTTTTTTGGTCAAATAGTGAAGCAAATTTTGATGCTTGTGACGTTAAAAGATAGATAATAAAATAGATAACACCAATAATAAGTCCGTTTTTCTTTTGAACTTCAATATCTACAAATAATGGAATTAGTAAAGCTACATTAAGCATTAAAGGTTGAATATAATCTTTGATTGCACGTTGGTAAGCTGTATGTAGGGCTGAGGTATTAATAATTTTTAAAACACTTGGTTGTCTAATGATTTTAAAAAAAGTTTTAAGAGTATCTCCAATTTTTAAATTTTTCTTAGGTTTTTTATGCACGGTTGATAAATTTAGATTCTTAGGGTAAGATAGAATCAAAAATAGGTTCAACAAATAAGGAATGACAGAAAAAATAAAAATGCTGTTATAGTTACCATAATAAAATACAATTAATCCGGCTAGTAGAGCTGATATGGCAGATCCTTTTTGCGAACAAGAGCGTGTATGTCCGTAGTAATTTACCTTTTGTTTTTCCCTTTTATTGAGTTTTAAATAATCCATGATCATAGCTTTGTGTGTGCCCGATCGAAATGCATCTGCCATACCATATAAAGTAAATGCCATTAGAAAGAACCAAAAATCATGTGCGGTATAAAAAATTAAAAAAGAAAATATGTAAAAGAAAAAGGAAGCTAATAATGAATTTTTTCTACCATACGAATCGGCAAAAATACCCGATGGAATCTCAAAAATATTAATAAGGATTTCACGAACAGCATATAAAATTCCAATTTGAGTAAAAGAAAGCCCTTTGTCTAATAAAAATAGGATAAAGAACGCATCAAAAAAACGTAGGTTTTTAAGAAAACCATAAGAACAAAATTTAAAATATTGTTTATCTTTTACGAGTGAACTCATAATTATTTTGTAAGAAAAGGATAAACTAAATTACAAAAAAAAGACTATCCAATTAAGGATAGCCTTTTAAATATTTTGGTTGTTAGATTTCTAGAAAATAAAACGTAAACCACCTTGTACTTGCCATCTTGACATCAAACTGTAGTCATCTGAAAAAGTTTCTGTTTGATTTACATCAAATGAATAAGTTGGCATACTAGTAGCTGGATCTACACTTACACCAATTGGTTGTGTACTTGTAGGTAATTTCACAATACCCCATTCACTATTAAACAAGTTGGTAAGGTTTAACATATTTAAGTTAAACTGAATTACTTTGCTTCCTCCTAAATTATAGTCCTGAGTCAGTTTTACATCCCAACGACCTCTCCAAGGGCTTAGAATATCATATTTACCTGCATATTCACCTCGATTTTCACTCATATAATCATCTTGTTGTATAAAGGCTTCCAAAGCTGCTGCTTCTCCTTCTGCTGTAAAATTCATCGATGCAATATCAGAAGTAGTAGGAATATAAATTAAGTCATTCATGTTTGACCCATCACCATTGACATCTCCTGCATACGTATAAGAAAAACGACCACCTTGTGCATATTCATATATCCCAGCAAGTGAAGTGCTCCATTTGTCATTGCCATAGGTCCATTTTTTACTTAACACACCAATAATACGATGTCTGTCACCATAAAGTGAATGAGAAGCTATTGCTGTATTTACATTGCCAAAAGCAGGGTTTCTTGCGTAGGCATCACTTGTAATTTCTGCTTCGATAGAACTAGCATCCATAGATTCTGTAAAGTTATAAGCAAAGCTCATATACGCATCATTTTCCCATGATTTTTCTGCCTTAAAAGTTCCATTATAAGAGTAACCAACATCTGTATTTGTAAAAATATATGAGTCGATTGGTTGTCCCCAAGATTGGTTAATTCCATTTCTATCATCAGAAGTATAGATAGGTCTATTATCTACACCAGCTAAAGTACCTGTTGGGTTGCTGACCGAGTAATTTCGCACCATCATACCATTAATATCTTTTGAATAAGAACCATCAAAAGAAGTAACTAAGCCATTTTCAAATTTATAATCTAATCCTAAACTAGATTTCCAAATTTGTGGAAATTGGAAATTTTTATCAGTACTTGTATAGAAGTCTACATTTACATTAGCAACTTGGTTACCAATCCAAACAAATGGAAGACGACCTGTAAATACACCAGTACCACCACGTAATTGCACTGTATTATCACCTTTTACGTCCCAGTTAAATCCTAATCTCGGAGAAAACATAAAGTCAGTACTTGGTAAATCTTTAGAACTTAAAGTAGTTGGATTACCTTCTTCATCAAAATAAGGTATTGATTCATCATACCAATATGCATTATCTATGCTATTTTGAACTTTTTGTCTTGTGTCAAAATAAAGTGGTTTGTCTATACGTAAACCAGCTGTTAGTTTAAAATCATCGTTTACAGCCCATTCATCTTGCAAATAAAAGGCCATTTGTCCTAAATTAGTTTCCACTAAAGCCCATTCATTTTTTGCAAATTGTGATTCTGCATAAGCTAAATCTCCAGCTACCGTGCCATTCCCAGCTGCATTTAAGAAGTCTTCAACACTATCGTATTGACCGAAAATCCCAAAACCATAACCAACTAAGTTAAATGAGTTATCAAATTGGAATTTTTCAAATGAAAAACCAATTGTTGCTGTATGATCTCCAAAATAATGAGTCATATTATCTGTTAATTGGAAAACTTTTTGATCTAAACGATTATTAATAGAGAAAGGTTCATGACCAGCAACAATATAGCGTTGTCCATCTCTATGAATATTAATTACGGGTGCTGGTGCTGAAAAAGCATCTCTAAAATCATCAAAGTGGGTATATCCAATTTGTAATTTATTTGTGGTACGACCATCAGAGAAATTAGAATTAATCTCAGCCAAATAAGAATCAATATTATTATTAATTGTATAACCTGAGTTTCTATACTGCATGGTTATTAAGTCTGGACCTCTTCTACCAATAGCACTTGGATGAGCATTTCTGTCTTTATATGCTCTAAGGAAATTATAAATAAACGATACACGTGTATTTTTAGCAGCATTCCAATCTAATTTATAAATACCTTTTGTTGATTTAGTGTCGTGAATATAACCTTGATAGTCACCTGTTTCATAACCTAAATTAGCTAAAGCGTTAGATACAGCTTGTAAATCACTTTCTAAAACTCTCGATACGTTTCCTCCAACAGTTTGACTTCCTGTATTAGCAACATAGTAAGAACCTAAATCATCTCTATCATCATATTCATAATTAGCGAAAAAGAATAATTTGTCTTTAATAATTGGGCCTCCAAAACTAAAACCATATTGTGTTTGATTTAAATCAGGAGTTAAAGTAGTTCCTCCTAAATCTACGTTACCAGCTAAATCTTGGTTACGGTAGAAACCAAAGAGAGTACCGTGAAAAGTATTTGTACCACTTTTTGTTACAGCATTTACAGATGCTCCTGTAAAACCAGATTGTGTTACATCATAAGGTGCAGTAGAAACTTGAATTTGCTCAATTGCATCTAGAGAAACAGGTTGTGCATCAGTTTGACTACCTGGAGTTGCTGAGTCTAATCCAAAAGGATTATTAAAAATTGATCCATCTAACGAAAAGTTATTAAATTGATCATTACGTCCACCAAATGAACCACCACTTGACGTTGGCTCTAAACGATAAAAATCGGCTGCAGAACGTGAAATTGATGGCAATGATTGAATCTCTTTATTACTTAAACTTGTTTCAGCTCCTGTTCGGTCATTATTAAAAGTATTGTCTTTTGAGTAGCGAATTACAACCTCCTCTAATTCTTGACTTTCTGAAACCATGGCAACATCAATATTAGTAGTCTTACCTAATTGCAAAAAGATATCGGTGTATTCAATAGTTTTATACCCTACAAAACTGACACTAACAGTATAAGGTCCACCAACCCGTAAGTTAGGAATTGTGTAACTACCATTGTCTTGCGTCATTGCCCCCATGACTGTTCCTGAAGGAACGTGTTTAGCAACTACTGTCGCACCAAACAAAGGACCAGCGTCATCTGCTACTGAACCTTTAATCTTTGATGTAGTTACTTGTGAGAATGCATTGATTGTTAACATCAGCACAAAAAGTAAAAGAATTTTTTTCATTGTATTTGATTTAAATTATTGATTATTTTTTATAAAAAATATAGAATTGATGCTAAAATAAGGATAATAAAAAAGTCCACCCTATATTAGGTGGACTTTTCATTAACACTTTATTAACAATGTG
>JAUVBX010000048.1 GCA_030590985.1 Lutibacter sp.
CCTACAGCTTTAGTTGTTGGATAAGTATCCCCTTTTACAGAAAGAATAGGTATTTTGCGCGATAAACCTTCTATCAGTTCAATAATAGGTGGCTCAGGTTTTAGACCACCTGATAATACAATTCCCGAAATACTTGGGTAATTATAAGATATATTTGCCTGTAACGCTCCTAAAATTAAATCAGAACGATCACCTGGTGTGACGATAAGCGTATTTTCTTGTAATCTTGGTAAATAATTCTGTAATCGCATCGCACCGACCATATAATGAGCAACTTGATTGTTTAAATCATCACCTTGTCCAAATAACACTTCTGCATCTAATTCCTTAATTACTTCTTTTATCGTTGGATTAGCTAAAAAATCGATTCTAGGTATTGCATTAACTACCACTTTTTTGGGTAATTCATGATACAATTCATCTTGCACCCATTCTAAATTTTTAGGCTGCACCTTATTTGCAATTACTGCTAGTACTTTTACATCGTTATCTTCAAATAAATGATATGCAGATAGTAAGTTATTGACAAATCCTTTCATAGTTTTACCTGCTCCACTTTCAACTATGATAACAGGGATACCTAAATTCTTAGCAATATCCGTGTTTATTTCTAACTCTGTAGCTGTTCCTTCTCCAGAAAAATCGGTACCTTCTACTAAAATAAAATCATAGTTCTCTTCAATTGCTTTGTATTTTTCAATAATTGTATCGAAGACCTCATCAATTTTGTCTTCGTTCATTTTATCGATTACCTCACTTTTTGTATAAGCGTATGCTTGATCATAACTAATATCTAGCTTAAAATGGGATAAAGTGGTATCAATATGATTGTCGTGTTCTTCACCTTCTAAATCACTAATTATTGGTTTAAAATAACCCACTTTTGCTACTTTACCAAGAAGCATTCTCATTAAACCTAGTGTCACGATAGATTTACCACTCCCCTTCTCCATTGTAGCTATATATACTGCTTTACTCATTGTTTATTTTTTTAGGGTGCAAAGGTACAGTTAATGGTATTAAACAAAGATATTTTTTAATAATAAATACACTAAAAAGTAACAAATTATCATTTTCTTTGATATTTACTAAGATTATGATTTTTTTCATATTCTATTTTTAATATATCTTGTACTTTTACTCAAAATTATAAATTCGATTATGGCAAATTTAGAAACAAAATACGCTGGTTTAACACTTAAAAATCCATTAATAATAGGTAGTAGTAGTTTAACAGGAAGTACTATTAATTTAAAGAAATTCGAAAAGCAAGGAGCAGCAGCAGTTATTTTAAAATCAATTTTTGAAGAAGAAATATTGAATGAATATGAAAATATTCTTAAAGATGCCGATTCTAAAGGAGAAAAAGATCACAATTTAGATTATTTTGATCATAAAATTAAGGAAGATAATCTATCTGAATATATTACTTTGATTAAAAGTGCAAAGAGTGAATTAAGTATTCCAGTTATTGCAAGCGTTAACTGTATTTCTTCACACGAATGGCTGTATTTTCTTAAAAAAATTGAAACAGCAGGTGCTGATGCTATCGAGTTGAATATTTTTTATTTTCCAACAGATTTTAAAAAATCCAGTAAAAAGATTGAGAAAAATTATCTTAAGATTATCAAGAAAGCAAAAGCTAGTGTAAAGATTCCAATTATTGTAAAAATGAGTCAATATTTTACTAATCTTGGTGATATGATTCTAAAAGTTTCCGATACTGGAGCTGATGGTATTGCTCTTTTTAATCGTTTTTACAAACCAGACATAAATTTAGAAAAAAAAGAAATCATCGCAGCTGATATTTTTAGTTCTCCACACGAATATGTAATTCCTTTACAATGGGTGGCACTTATGAAAGATAAAATGGATACTAGCTTGGCCGCTTCGACTGGCATTCATGATGGAGACTCTTTTGTCAAATTATTATTGGCCGGAGCTAATGTAAACTACATTGTTTCTGCTCTATTTAAAAATGGTGCTGAAGTTATCAGTGAAATCCTAAGTTATTTGGAAAACTATCTAGACACCAATAATCATACATCAGTAAATGAAATCATTGGTTCTTTAAGCCAAGGAAATATTAAAAATCCTAAGTATTATGAAAGAGCTCAGTTTATGAAATATTTTACTGACCGCAAAGATATTATCTAATTACATCAAATAATATTATAAAAAAACCGGAGTAATTTACTTTGGTTTTTTCTGTATTAGCTCACTCAATAATTTTCGAGCTCGCAATAGTTTTACTTTGATATTATTAAGTGGTTCTCCCATTTCTTCAGCTATCTCTTTATAAGAATATTCTTGAAAATAACGTAAATTAATAACCTCTCTATAATGAGGCTTTAGCTGTTTTATATATTGCAATAATTCTGCTAAATGCTGTTCTTGTATCAATTTATCTTCAGGAGATGGTGTTAAATCAACAATCTTTAATATCCCTTCTTTTTCAATATAAACAGCATCAATATGTCTTTTTTTTGAACGTAAGTAATCAATAAATAAATTGTTAGAAATACTTAATAACCAATTTTTAAAGGCATATTTTGGATTGTATTGTTCAATTTTATCAAAGGCTTTTGAAAATGTTTTAATTGTCAAATCTTCCGTTTCATACTCATTTTGACATTTTGAATTTAAAAAACGATAAATATCACCCCAATAAAGATTCAATAATTCTTTATAGGCAGATTGGTTGCCGCTTTTTGCTTTATCAATGGTATTTTGGATGTTTTCTTTTGACATTAGGTTACCATTCCTTTGGTTTCTCCCACAAATTGATTATAAAGATACGCATTTGCAATAAAATCAAATTTAGTTCTAAAAAAGGAGCATATAAAACTAAGTCTTTTTTATTTAATTTCTTTGCTGCTGGAATTAAACTAAAATAGAAAAAAACAAATCGAATACAAGCCAAAAGTAGAATGACTTTTGGACTACTATATATAATTATCAGTAAGAAAAACAAACTATAAAATAAAACTTGTGATATATAAAAAAAGCCTAATAACAATTGATGTATCAGTTTATATGATGTCGCTGTTGTAATATGCCTTCTTTTCTGTTTTAACCAATCTGATAAATTAGTTTTAGGTCTTGAAACTGTGTGTGCTTTTGGTTTCCAACAAATAGCAGCATTTTCAACAGTACCAACTTGATTTACAAATAGATCATCATCACCCGATCTAAAATCTTGATGACTTTGAAAACCTCCTGCTTCGTTAAAAAGTGATTTAGTATAAGCAATATTGCGCCCGACGCCCATATAAGGTTTTCCAATTATAGCGTATGAAAAATATTGCCAAGCTGTTAATAGGGTTTCATATCTAATTAACTTATTAAGCAATCCTGTGTTTTTTTCGTAGCCTCCATAACCTAATATCAATTGTTTTTCATCAGTAAACCCAGAAGCCATTTCACTAATCCATGAGTTTGAACTGGGAATACAATCTGCATCTGTAAAAAGCAAATGTTCATTTTTCGCCAATTTAATTGCTTGAGTTAATGCATTTTTTTTATTACCCTGATAAAAATCCGTTTTTGGGATACTTAAGACTCTAACACATTCTATTTCTTTGGAAAAATTTTCTAAAATAGTAAGTGTGTTGTCGGTAGATGCATCATTTACCAATACTATTTCAAAATCAGGATGATCTTGAAGTAGTAATTTAGGTACTAATACTTCTAAATTTTCTTCTTCATTTCTACAAGCAATTAATACACTAACAGGAGTTGATTTTTTATCAATATCTTGATTTTTTAAAAAAGAAAATCTTCTAAACAAAAATCCATAATAGCCAATTTGTATTGCTACAACTATTATAAAAAGAAAAAAGAGAAAAGATAACAAAGTTTAAGCTATTTTTTTAACAGCTATTTTCGGAGAACTATCGTGATGGTGTTCATGATGGTTATGATCGTGATTACTCGTATTTTCACAAGTACCACTTCCTCCACAAGCACAACCTATTCCTTCTGCTTTTAAACGTGGATTCTGACTCGAACATGTTCCTGCAAATTCACCATCTTTTTTAGCCCATATTTTAATTGCTATTCCTGCAAAACCAAGACCTAATAATACTGAGGATATTAATATAAGTTTGAACATGTTTTAAATTTTGTGTAAAGGTAATACTTAATTCTGAATGCCGAATTAAGAATTGTACAGAAAAAACTTCAAAGAAGTTATATCAAAAGTTGATACGATTCTTTGAAGCTTTTATACTATTCTAACTAATTATAGTGAAGCAGCGTACACTAATAACTCAACAATTTTAGTTGCATAGCCATATTCATTATCATACCATGAGATAATTTTAAAGAATTTATCATTCAATTCTAAACCAGCTCCCGCATCAAAAATTGAAGTATGTGTTTCGCCAATAAAATCAGAAGATACTACTTCATCTTCTGTATAGGCTAAAATACCTTTTAATTCACCATCAGCAGCTTCTTTCATTTTTACTTTGATTTCTTCATAACTCGTTGATTTATTTAGCTTAACTGTTAAATCAACAATAGAAACATCCGCAGCAGGAATACGCATCGCCATACCTGTGATTTTACCTTCTAACTCAGGAATAACTTTTCCAACTGCTTTTGCAGCACCTGTGGTAGTTGGTATAATATTGCCAAATACAGAACGACCTCGTCTCCAGTTTCCTGAAGGTGCATCTACTGCTTTTTGACCTGATGTTGCTGCATGTACAGTTGTCATTAAGGCCTCATCAATACCAAAATTATCATTTAATACTTTTGCGATAGGAGCTAAACAGTTTGTAGTACAAGATGCATTCGAAAAAATAGTTGTGTCTCTATCTAAGGTTTTATGATTGACACCCATTACATACATAGGGGTATCATCTTTAGGTGGAGCTGAAAGAATTACTTTTTTAGCACCTGCTTTAATGTGTTTTCCAGCTAATTCTTTCGTTAAGAAAAAACCAGTTGCTTCAATAATATATTCTGCTCCTGCTTCACCCCAATTAATATCTTCTGGATTACGTTCTGCAGTGATCCTTACATCCATGCCATTTACAATCAACATCCCATCTTTTACACTAACATCTCCATCAAAACGACCGTGTACTGTATCATATTTTAATAAATACGCTAAATATTCAACATCTAATAAATCGTTAATAGCAACTACATCAATATTTCTTTTGATGGCTTCACGAAAGGCAAGTCGTCCAATACGCCCAAACCCATTTATTCCTAATTTTATCATTTTTTTACTTTATTTAATTATTCTTATTCTCTAAATTGACATTATATTAGACACCCGAATTAGTTCTTCATTTAGCTTGTGATGTCCCTTTACTGCTTTTTCTAAATCAGTTGTACCAATTTTATTATCATTGATATTTACCATTAAATTCGATTTTCTATCTAATAATAATTCAATGGCTTTTAATCCCATTCTACTTGCTAAAACACGGTCAAAACATGATGGAGCACCGCCACGCTGCATATGCCCTAAAACAGAGACGCGCACTTCATATTCTGGCATATTATCTTCAACATAGTGTGCCAACTCAAAAACGTTATCACCCGTTCTATCTCCTTCAGCTACTATTACAATACTCGATGATTTACCAGAACGTTTACTTCGTTTTAAGGATTCTAACAATCTTTCTAGACCTAAATTTTCTTCAGGAATCAATATTTCTTCTGCTCCTGCTCCTATTCCAGCATTTATGGCTATAAATCCTGCATCACGCCCCATTACTTCTACAAAAAATAAACGATTATGAGAACTAGCAGTATCCCGAATCTTATCAACTGCTTCTACTATTGTATTTAATGCCGTATCATAACCCAAAGTAAACGTAGTTCCGTATATATCATTGTCAATAGTTCCTGGAATTCCAACTAATGGATAACCAAACTCATTATTAAAAATCATTCCCCCTGTAAAAGTACCATCACCACCGATTAGTACAACAGCATCGATTTCTGCTTTTACAAGTTGTTCGTGTGCTTTTTTTCGTCCTTTTTTAGTCCTAAATTCATCCGAACGAGCCGATTTTAGTATGGTACCTCCTTTGTTGATAATACTGCTCACGCTTCGTGCATCCAATTCGATAAAATCACCTTCTATCATACCCTGATAACCACGATAGATACCTATACAATCAATACGATAATGTGTACAAGATCGTACAACAGATCGGATTGCAGCATTCATCCCTGGAGAATCTCCTCCAGATGTCATTACTCCTATTTTTTTTATCTTTTTTGACATTAATTAGTTTTGGACTTGCGAAATTAGCACAATTATTTCATTTTCATTTAATAACTTCCTCTTTTATACGAAAACGTTTTCGTTTTAATTACTTAATTCAATGCTTATTTTGAGTATTTCCTTCCTTTCCATTTATAGTTTATAAACATACCTACAACAACTACACTTATGGAAAATAACGGATAAAGAATACTACTCAAAAACCAAGATTTTGTAGTTAATCTTTGATGAGTAAAACTGGATACCTTTTTTATCAAAATACTGTCGACGAATATTTTTACAGAAAATAAAATAAAAAAAACAACTATCCAAGTCTTATCTATAAACACCTTTACAAGTAGTGTTAATAATAAAACATTCATTGCAAATACGACTAATCCAATAAATTTGACAAGTTCTTTAGAAATACTGCTTGTTTTTATAGCCCAACGTATGCGTTGCTGAAATAAATCAAGCCATGTGGATAGGCTCTTTGTCTGTACTGAAGCTCTAGGTGTGTTCATGAAAAAAACCTGATTTGGATAAGCTTCTTTAAACTTATGCATTAGAAAAACATCATCACCACTGGCAATATGTTCATTGCCTTGAAAAGCATCTACCTCATAAAAAACTTTCTTACTATACACCAAATTTGCACCACTACATAGCAAAGGTTTATTCCAGCCAAAACTTCCTATGGTTACTCCTGTAAGACTCAACCAATCTGCTAGTTGAAATTGATGTAAAAACTCTTTTTTTGATTTGTATTTTACTAGTCCTGCAATAAATACCGACTTATTCTTCGCGATAAAAGCATTATATGATTGTAGCCAATTTCTAGGCACTTCACAATCAGCATCAGTAGTTACAATCCAATCAAACTTACTTTGTTGTATCGCTGTATTTATAGCATCTTTTTTTGGTGAAATAGTCTTTCGTTGATTATTTAAAATTTTTATATTTATTTCGGAATGTTCCTTAATAAAATTTCTGACAATTGTGACTGAATCATCAGATGAGTCATCGTTTACTAATAAAATTTCATATAAATTTTTGGGGTATTCTAACACATCTAAACTCGCCAACAAATCTGGCAGATTTTCTATTTCATTTCGAAAAGGAATTAGTATTGAAAATGAAACTTTTGGTACAGTATTTTTAGAATTAAACTGTGAAATACGATCTATCCCAAAATACAACCACAGTATTAAAACAATATATAATAGCGTTATAGTAATTGAAATAATAATCCAAAATTCAAACATTTTATTTGAGTAGTTTTTCTAAAATATACTTATGCAAACTTAGTTTTAATATTTGGTTTGTAAGACAAAACAAAGTAACTACCAAAAATAGCCGGTAAGACAAAATTCAAAAACCACATCAAAGTGCTTACTAACATTATTATCATTTCGTTTGCACCCAAAAATGAAAATAAATAAATGGCAACACTACCTTTAACCACAAAATCAAATAGACTAAAAATGGGTATTAAAGTTGCTAAAAAATACATGGTAAAAATTAATAATATTGCTGTTTCATAGGGTAACTCTATTCCAAAAATCAATAATAAAAGATAAAATTGATGTGAAAAAATAGTATACCTTAAAAAAGAAAACAAAGCAACCTTGTATTTTAAGCTTTTACTCAATTTTTTAAAAAAAATAATCGCTTTTTGATAATAACCTCCTTTTCTATACGACAATACCTTATTTCCTGCGAAAAGTGAAATTATTAAAAAAGCAATTACATATCCTATACTCCGAATTCTATGCGAATGAATGGTAATATTAAAACTCTTTACAAAAAACAACAAACCAATCATGCCAAAAAGCAATGTAAAAAATAGCTGGGTAGTATTTCCAACAAAATTTAATAAAACTATTTTTTTTCGGAGACCTTTGGGATAATAGAATGCTTTACCTACATATTCACCTGTTTTAAAAGGTGTAACCAGAGAAATAGTATGTGAACTTAAACTCTCTTTAATAGCTTGTATATAACTAATCTTTTGCACAACACTTGCCAAAACTTGCCATTTAGCAATTTCTAATAGCCAATTTATCAAGGTCATTCCAACTAAAACTGCTAGAATCCACCACTCTTTTAATAATTTGTTTTTTAATAATAGGATTAATTCTTCCTTCTGAAATCTACCATTGATAGTGGTATGTTGATAAACAAAATATCCTGCTCCAATGACAATACTCAGTTTAATGATCAAATACCATATTTGTTTATATCGAGTCTGTTTCAAGTGTTAATTTACTAGTGATTTAAAGATATATTGTACTTTTACAGCAAAGAAACAAAATAATTTAATGATAGAAAAAATCATATTAGTCATCGATCCCGGAACAACAGTCATGGGCTTTGGACTTATTAAAGTCATAGGAAAAGATATGAAGGTTATTGTCATGGATGAATTATTATTATCAAAATATGATGATCATTATTTACGTTTAAAAAAGATATTTGAAAAAACCATTCAAATAATTGACAACTACAAACCCGATGAAATCGCCATAGAAGCTCCATTTTTTGGAAAAAACGTACAATCTATGCTGAAACTTGGGCGAGCTCAAGGTGTCGCCATGGCTGCTGGATTATCACGAGAAATTCCGATTACAGAATACGCTCCAAAAAAAATAAAAATGGCTATTACAGGTAATGGAAATGCCAGTAAAGAACAAGTTGCCAAAATGTTACAAAGCATTTTAAAACTAAAAAGTTTACCCAAACGCTTAGATGCCACAGATGGACTAGCAGCAGCTGTTTGTCATTTTTATAATGCTGATAAAGTTACCTCAGGGACAAATTACTCTGGCTGGGCAGCTTTTGTTAAGAAAAATCCTGGAAAAGTAAAATAGATTATAAACCTGAGTTCGACGTAAGGTTTTTTCACAGCTTTTCAAGTTTTTTTTAGACAATTCATGTTTTTGCAGGACTAACTGGTTAATTCAAAAAAAGATGAAGAAGTATAGGGAAAACCTTGTAAAGCCTTTTAGGAAGCCTAATTAAACGCAATCTTTAAAAAATAAAATCATTGAATTAACTAGTTAGTTCTGCCAATTTTATTTTTCAAATCTCACATTTTCTTTGGCTTCTGTGAATTAAAGCTTACGTCGAACTCAGGTTATAAGCTGTGAGCTACTTAATCATTTTTAAGTTATTTACTTCTTGTTGCGTTAAGTGCCTCCAAAATCCACGAGGTAAATTTTTCTTAGTTAATCCTGCAAAAATTACACGATCTAATTTGATTACTTTATAACCAAAGCTTTCAAATATTTTACGTACAATTCGATTTCTACCTGAGTGTATTTCTATTCCAACTTCTGATTTTGGTTGGTTTTCTATATAGGAAATAGCATCAACAAATACACGACGATCTTCAATCTTAAAACCATCATCTGCAATATCTCTAAGATGATTCATGGTTAGTTTCTTGTCTAAAGTAATATGATAAAGCTTACGTATATCATGCTTAGGATGGGTTAACTTCTTTGCTAATTCTCCATCGTTGGTAAAAAGTAATAAACCTGTCGTATTTCTATCTAAACGTCCCACAGGATAAATTCGTTCTTTAGCTGCTTTTTCAATTAAATCCATTACCGTTCTACGACCACGATCATCTTCTACCGTAGTAATATAATTCTTAGGTTTATTAAGCAATACATAACGTATCGTCTCAGGACTGATTAGTCGATTATCAAAACGGACTTCCGAATCAGGTAGTACTTTAAAACCCATTTCGGTTATAATTTTTCCGTTAACACTTACATTACCAGATGCAATATAGACATCAGCTTCACGACGTGAACAAATACCAGCATGTGCAATGTACTTGTTTAAACGAATGCCTTCAGTTGAGTTCTGTGGTTTTGATGGGTTCTTTTTTTTGGAGGATTTGTCTTGTCGTCCTCGCGACGAGTTTTGTTTTGACATGATTTATTATTTTGGCGCAAAAATACACTATTAATTGAGAACTAAGAATGTAGAATGCTCAATAAATTAAAGATTAAACTGTTCTTTAAATTTTGCAACAATAGGTCTTGCCTTTTCTACTTCATTTTCTAAGATAAATAATTTAGCAGAAGAAAAATCAGCAAACCCAGTATTACTTGCTGTTTTTGCAGAATCTTTTAAATACACACTGATACTTACTTTTTCTAAGTCGTGTTTAAGTTTTTGTATCTCCACTAAACTTCCTGAATAAACTAAAATGTGTTGTTTTAAATCGTCCATAATACTATCTTTAATCCGTTCTCTAAAGGTACAAAATAATATCCTTTTTAAAAAATATTCCCCCAATAATGAACTACAATGAATATAAAAATAGAAAATAGTACCACACTAAAAACAAGATGCTTTCTTCGGTCTCTCTTAATCTTAGTTTTTATTTGTTCTTTAATTATTAGTAAATCTTTATCTGAAATTTCAACTTCTTTTACATACCTGTCCTTATAAGAAGTCATTGACATATTGCTATTTTTAAATTTTCTACGTTTTGATCTTCTTAAAGCTCTATTTGCTTTTATCGTATTAATCATATGTAACATGCTGCCTTCGCCTCCCATAATTTTTGAGTTTTAGTTAAAACAAGGAGGAATTGCCCCCTTGTTTATTAAGTATAGTTAATTTAAAGATTCGTAATAATTAGTTGAATTAAATGTAATAAATAGATGATTAGTGTTATCATTTTTTTGGGTTTTAAATTGGTTAGTTAATGGTCATCAGGTAAAAGCTTTCCTACATAGATTTATTCAACTATAAAATATAGTCTAGAAACAAATACTACTAAAAAACATTTCCTGTAAAGGTTCTAAATTCACTAAAAACTTGTTCAAAAAACAACTTTTAAAAATTTGAGAAAACTGCTATAAAAGATTGATCAATTCTTATTGAACTAGCATCAAATTCTGAATTATTAATCTAAGGTATAACAAAGTTAAAGTTGTCTCCAAGTATTTTGATATAAAATAATGAAAGTAACTACAGTTTTAAAATAAAATGACGCTATTAATTTGTACTTATATTTGCTATGTCTTAGCTTATAGTATTTTTAGTAAGCATATTCTTGTTTTTTACTTACAATTGATAATTTACAATGCCAATAATTAGTGTATTTTTACAATACAAAGGAATAAACATGATTATTGGTATATATATTTATTATTTTCATCATTATCTTATCACATATTTATTATTTTTAGCTTTTTATTGAGTTATTCGTTTTGTAAAAATTACTTATCTAAGAGTATTGTTATAATAAACCATTATGGACTGGAAGTACCATAGGTTTATTTTACAAATAAAATTCAATTCAATTTTAATCCTTGCTGGGTTAGAAGTCCGAAGCTAGAAGTCAGAAGTAGATTACTTCTAGCTTCGGACTTCCAGCTTCAAACAAAAAAATTTGTAGAAACTTAAAGTCTTGCACTAAAAGTGAATAGTTTTAACTAACGATTGAGACCAATAAACTATATTTGCGCAATTAAATGAAAGTATGAGTATTGTTTATGCTATAATCGGATTAATCCTTTTAGTTATTGGTGGAGAACTTTTAGTTCGTGCATCTGTAGGCTTATCATTTAAACTAAAATTATCTAAGTTGGTCATAGGGATGACCGTAGTTTCCTTTGCTACTTCAGCTCCCGAACTTATTGTCAGTATGCAAGCCGCATTTGATGGACATCCTGATTTAGCTTTGAGTAATGTTATAGGCTCAAATATAGCCAATATTGCACTGGTTCTAGGGATTACTGCAATGATTGCCCCACTTTTTGTCAATATGGAGTTTTTTAAAATCAATTGGCCAAAGATGATGCTAGCTTCCTTTCTGCTTTATTTTTTCTTACAAAATGATTTAAAATTATCACGAATAGAAGGAGGAATACTTTTGTTTTTACTAGTTGTCTTTGTAATAGTATTAATATACAGGGCACGAAAGTTGCATTTATCTGCACCTGAAACTATAGACGATTCCTTACAACATATTAGCAACTACAAACTTTTTCTTTGGCTTGTTATAGGTGGTGTAGCTCTTTGGGGTGGATCAAAACTATTGGTAGACGGAGCTATAGATATAGCCCGCATTTTTGGTATTAGCGAAAATCTTATCGGAGTGAGTATGGTTGCTTTCGGCACCAGTATTCCAGAATTAGCAGCCTCAGTGATTGCAGCCTTACGTAAAGAAAAAGCGATTTCTTTAGGCAATTTAATAGGTTCTAATATCTTTAATATTGGTTCTGTTTTAGGAATGACAGCTTTGATACAACCCATTCATGTCATAGATTCACAAATTTTAGGTAATGATATTATTTGGATGCTAGCTATTGC
>JAUVBX010000002.1 GCA_030590985.1 Lutibacter sp.
CGGATAGAACAAAAGTTTCCTAAACTTTAGATCCAAGTTCGATTCTTGGCAAGGGTACTCTGATTTTGGATTTACGACTGCCTCGATTTACGATTTTAGCTTCTAGGTTGAACTTTGACAAAGTTAGTTGTTGCTTTTTTGTAACTTTGTGTTAAATAGCAATTTAAAGTTATGAGTTATGAAAAAAATCACTTTATTTATTAGTGCAATTCTCTTTACAATTTTTATTAATGGGCAGTGTAATGAGCCAACTAATGTTCATATCAATAATGATTTTGATAGCATAGGCATAATTTGGGATGCCAATGGAGCAAGTTATTGGGATATTGAATATGGCGAGGCAGGTTTTACACCAACCGGAACTCCTACAGAAGAGGATTTATCATATCCCAAATTTGATTTAATGTACAATCCTATTGAAACAGGAATTTATGTAGATTTCTATGTGCGAGCGGACTGCGGTGGTACAACTAGTGATTGGGTGGGCCCTTTTACTTTCTACAACCATTGTTTTGACAGAGTTTGGTCTGAATTTCTTGTCGAAGAAGATTTTGAAGGAGAATTTATTCCTGAGTGTTGGACTGAAACAAGTCAAGGAGCACCAGATACTGGTGTAGGATTGTTTGGAAATAGTGCTTGGCTGCAAAGTGATTTTGCAAACGACTCATCAAATAGTTTGGGTGCAAAAGTAAATATCAGTGGAACTGATGTAAATGAATGGTTAGTATTACCACCAATGCGTGGACTTATGGGTTGTAGGGATGATTGGCATCTTATAATAAATATTAGCATTGCATTGACCGAAGCTAACTCGATTAATCCAGCAAATTTAGGTTCTGATGATGTGATTAAACTTGTTATATCTCCTGATTTAGGGGAAACATGGTTTGTTATCCATATGTGGGATACCAATACAACTATCTCAAATACAGGTGAATATTTTGATGTTTTCTACGAGAATTACACACATGGCTTTGACTTGTTTGAAGGGATATTTTTAGTAGCTTTCTGGGTAAATAGTGGTACTGTTGATGATTCAGAAAATATAGATTTTTTTATTGATAATTTATTTGCTGAGCCACCATTTTCAGGATCTATTACTGATTTAAAATCAAAAGGTTTTACTTATTACCCCAATCCATCAAAAAACATACTTTACTTGACAGCCAAAGAAACAATTAACAAAGTAACAATTTACAATAGTTTAGGTCAAGAAGTACAACAAAACACAATTAATTCATTAAGTGATCAACTTGATATTTCAGATTTACCCAATGGAGTTTATTATATGCGGGTAAGTATAGGACATACGATAGGAGTTGTTTCTGTATTGAAAGATTGATAGAATAAGGATGGGTGAAAAGTAAATTTATATCAATTCGAGCGCAGTCGAGAGTTCTTTATTATTAAGTATAGCATGTTATATTTCTCGACTGCGCTCGAAAAGACTGTTTTAAAGACTTTTCAGCGAACTTTAGTTTTTTGAATTCGTCTTACAAATTTAAAACTTTAAAGAATCTCCAATCGGAAGTAGATTGAGCTCTTTACGTTTTTTAGCAAACTTAGTAATGGCTTTTATTTTGTCAATTTCTATATAGCCAAAAGTGTCGTAGTGATAGCCTAGTATTTTTTTACATTCTAGAAAATCACTTGCTTTTATGGCGCTTTTAATACCCATAGTAAAGTTGTCTCCAATTGGTAAAACGGCTAAATCGAGTTCCCCAATTAATCTAGGGATTAATCGCATATCATAGGTCAAGGAAGTATCACCGGCGATATATACTTTATGATGTTTTGTTTCTAATACAAAACCCGCAGCATTTCCGCCGTAGCTACCATCAGGGAATGAACTAGAATGTAAGGCATTGACCATGTGTATTTTTCCAAAATCAAATTGCCATGAGCCACCGATATTCATTGGGTGTCCTTCAATGCCTTTACTTTCAAAATAGGTTACTATTTCAAAATTTGATATTACTTTGGCTCCTGTACGTTTCGCAATAGTTTCTACATCTAGAATATGATCTTCATGGGCATGTGTAATTAGTATATAATCAGCTTCTAATTTATTAATATCAATTTTTTTTGCTAAATCATTACCTGTAATAAAAGGATCTACAAGAATTACTTGTCCATGTGCTTCAATGCTTAGTGATGCGTGTCCGAGATAGGTTATTTTCATAATAGAGTTTAGAGTTTTTAAAGTTTAAAGTTTTTAAAGTTGAAAGTTTCTTAATTCATAGTTGATTTTCAAATTTACAAAATTTGTCCTAATCCAAAAAGCATAGCAAATAAAAATGTACTCAAAGCTAAATTTTTTAATTCTGGGTCTAAAGTTTTCGAATCTTTATTTTTAAGAACACGAATTAATTGTTTGGTAATTGGAATATATGCAATGACAAATAAGAATTGCCAAGGTGAATGATAGTGATAATTTACATAAAACAAGGCAAAAATAAATGAGAATCCTATTAAGTAATAATAGTATTTTTTTGATTTTACTTCACCCAATTTTACTGCCATTGTATTTTTTTCTGTAATAATATCTGATTCTCTATCGCGCATATTGTTAAGATGTAAAACACCAATACTTAATAATCCGATTGAGAAACTCGGAAGAAAGATGGTCCAATCTAGTTGTTTGGTAAATAAAAAATAGCTACCAACTACACTTAAAAAACCAAAGAAAAGTAACACAAACAAATCTCCTAAACCGCTATAACCATAGGCATTTTTCCCCATGGTGTATTTAATTGCGGCAGCAATACTAGCAATTCCTAAAATAAAAAAAAGAAAGGTATATAAAGGGTTCTCTAATCCAAAAGACACAAAAATAAGACAAAGCGCTATTGCTAACGTAAGTATTGTGGTAAGGATAATTGTATTTTTTAATTGTTTTTGTGTTATAGCTCCACTTTGCAGAGCTCTTTGTGGACCAACTCTGTCATCACTATCGGTTCCTTTTATTCCATCACCATAATCATTTGCGAAGTTAGAAAGTATCTGGAAACCTACAGTTGTTAGCAATGCTAAAACTACTATTTTCCAATTTGAAAACCCATCAGCATAAGCTAAAAAACTACCTACGATTATTCCAGATACTGATAAAGGAAGTGTTCGTAGACGAGCAGCTTGGACATAGGTTTTAAATTGCGGCATGGGCAGTCAATGTTTTTGTCATTTATAAATCTTGGGCAATCAGTTCTGCGATGTCTAATACTTCAATTTCGGCTTCTTTGTCTTGTATTTTAACTCCATCAGTAAGCATCGTATTACAAAATTCACAAGCTGTAGCAATAATTTGAGGTTTAACCTCAACCATTTCATCAGTACGTTTTTCAAAAATTTCTCTATCTCCTTTTTCGGCATCCTTAAACATTTGAGCGCCGCCTGCACCGCAACAAGTAGCCAAACTTCTATTATTTTTGGCTTCAATTAATTCGGCATTCAATTGTTTTAATAAAATTCTAGGAGTCTCATATTCGTTATTAGCTCTACCTAGATAACAAGGATCATGGAAGGAAATTCGTTTTCCTTTAAAGTTTCCTCCTTTTATTTTAAGTTTTCCTTCTTGAATTAATTCATTTATAAATTGCGTGTGATGTAGCACTTCATAATCACCTCCTAATTGTGGATATTCATTTTTTATCGTATTAAAAGCATGTGGGCTAGCCGTGACTATCTTTTTGACTTCATACATATTGAATACCTCAATATTCATTAAGGCTTGCATTTGAAAAAGCATTTCGTTTCCTGCTCTTTTGGCAGGATCACCAGAACAAGTTTCTTCTTCTCCCAAAATAGCAAAATTTATATTTGCTTTGTTTAAAATCTTTACAAAAGCCTTTGTAATTTTTATAGCTCTATCATCATAACTTCCAGCACATCCTACAAAAAATAGGATATCAGCTTTTTTACCTTCTGCGGCTAGTTCCGCCATTGTTGGTGCGTTCATTTTAATTAGTTAAAAGTTTGTAAAGTTAAAAGTTTAAAAATTTAACTTTGAAATTATTATGTAAATTCTATATTTTGACTGGCTTAGCTTGACTTATTATAATTAAGCTGAGCTTGACGAAGCCTTACTCATCTCTCCAATTAGCCCTATCTAGTTGATTATACTGCCAAGGTGCTCCGTTATTTTCAATATTTGTCATCATCATATTGAGTTCAGTTGGTGCAGCAGATTGTTCCATAACTAAATAACGACGCATATCAATAATGATAGATAATGGGTCTATTTGTACAGGACATTCTATTACACAAGCGTTGCAACTCGTACAAGCCCAAAGGTCCTCAGGTGTAATATAATCGTTTAGCAGCTGTTTGCCATCTTCTTTAAATTCACCATTTTTATCAATATTTTTTCCTACTTCCTCTAATCGATCACGAGTTTTCATCATGATCGCTCGAGGTGATAATTCTTTACCCGTTTGATTGGCAGGACAAACTGAGGTGCAACGTCCACACTCTGTACAGGTATACGCATTCATCAATTGAACCCAGTTTAGATCTTGTACATCACTAGCGCCAAATTTATCAGGCATATCTTCTTCATCTCCATCAGCTGGTATTGCAAAAGGATCTGCATTAGGATCCATCATCATTTTTACTTCATTAGTTACTGATTCTAAATTATTTAGTTTTCCTACTTCATCTAAATTTGCATAATATGTATTTGGAAAAGCAGATAGGATATGAAGATGTTTTGAATAGTATAGATAATTTAGAAATACAAAGATGCCGATAACATGTAACCACCAAGCACCTCTTTCAAGTAGAATAAGTGTATCTACATTTGATGAAGAAAAAAGAGGAACGATAAATTGACTTATAGGATAACTTCCAGCTTTAACATAATGTTCAGCTCCCAGATTTTGTAAGTTTATATCTGCTGCATTCATAATGAGAAATAAACTCATTAATACCATTTCAAAATATAAAATATTTAAAGCGTCATTTTTAGGCCATCGTGTCATTTCTTTATTCCAAAAACGAGGAATACGAATAATCATACGGCGTGTCCAAAAAATGACTACAGCAATTAAAACTAAAAAGGCTAATATCTCAAATGAGCCAATTAAGAAATTATAGAAATCACCTGCAAAAGAAAAAATACGATGAGTTCCAAATAATCCATCAATTACGATTTCTAAAAATTCAATATTGATTAGAATAAAGCCTACATAAACAATGAAATGTAAAATTGCTGGGAAGGGTCGACGTAACATTTTAGTTTGACCCAAAGCAACCCACGCCATATTTTTCCAGCGTTCAGCTTTTCGGTCATTGCGATTAAGCGGTTTCCCTAGTTTTATATTTCTAAAAATTTTCTTGACATTTTGTATAAAAAATACAGCTCCCGCAATAAGTAATATGGCGAAGAGTACATTTGGAAGATAATGCATACTAAAGATAGTTAAGTATAGACACACAAAGGTATAAAATTGAAGTTAGAAATAAGTAATTTGAAGTTAGAATTTATAGATAATTTATAGTTCTGATTAATACAGTTGTATTATACAGTCATCACTGATCTTAACTCATAAAAGAGAGATTGTTTTTATTATTTATTAGTGTTTAAAATCTTAGGATTTTTGTGATATAAAAGAAGTCTATTTAAAAAATGAAAAAGTTAATTTTGGATAGGTTTGTATAAAAGTGTACATTTACGTAGAAAATTTTAAAAAGCTTATGAAAATAATTTCCTATTTTCTGATTTTCTTTTTACTAATTTCTTGCGAAGAAAGAAAACAGAATTCAACTATTCAAGCCCCCAACATCGAAATCACAAAAAAAAGTAGGATTATTCTTATTGATTCTGCTAAAATAGCTGCTATTAAAGATACATTGTTATTGACTTTTTATAATGCAAATAATAACAAAACTTTTTGGGTGGGAGATTCTATTCGTAAAAAAATACTTCCTCTTTTAAATAATGTAGCACAAGAAGGATTGTTTCCGAAAAATTTTGATCTTAAAAAGATAAATAGTTTTGAGAAAAATATCGATAGTTTAAGTGATATCTCTATAGTAGATTATGATATTTTATTAACTCAAAATTTAAGTCGATATATTCAAAAAGTTTCCAAAGGTAGTCTTGATCCTAAAAGTCTTTATGACAATTATGATTTGAAAGAAAATGAGATAGATTTTCAAGAATTACTATTAAATTTTCAAAAAAAAGATTCATTTGCTATTTCTGTAAAATTAGTTAGACCTAAGCATATTGTATATAAACGTCTTAAAGAAGCGCTTAACATACTAAATACCTTTCCGGAAGAAAAATTTACAAGAATTGAAATTGAAGATAAAGTAGTTTTAAATGATACAAATCTTGTATTACTACCAGTTAAGAAAAAATTAATTTATTGGAAAGATTTATTGCCTTTGGATAGCTTAACAGCAATTTTTGATATTGAAACAGAATTGGCAATTAAAAAGTTTCAAATGAGGCACGGGCTTGCTTCAGATGGTGTAATTGGAAAAGGAACGATTAAGGCTCTTAATTTCTCAAAGAAAGATAGAAAGGAGCAGATTATTGCTAATATGGAGCGTTGGAGATGGTATCCAAGAAAATTTGAAAAAGAATATCTTATCGTTAATATTCCTGATTATTCATTAAATGCTATTAAAAACCAAGATACAATTCGAACTTGTAAAACTATTGTAGGTAAGTTTAAAAGACAGACACCTGTTTTATCATCTAAGTTAACACATTTGGTGATAAATCCTACCTGGATGATACCACCGACCATTCTAGAGAAAGATATAATACCAGCTGCCCTAAGAGACAGTAGCTATTTTCATAAGAAAAGTATTGCCGTGTTTGATACGAATAATGAAGTGGTAAATATTATTGACTGGAAAGTTGAAAATGCAGATAGCTATCGTTATGTTCAAAGTCCTGGAAGACATAATGCATTGGGATTAATAAAATTTATGTTCCCAAATAAGTATATGATTTATCTTCACGATACGAATAGTAGAAGTTCTTTTGGAAGAAATATTCGTGCTTTGAGCTCTGGATGCGTTCGTGTACAGAAACCTTTAGAATTGGCAGAATATCTTTTGGATAATCCGAAAAAATGGAGTCTAAAAAAAATTAATGAGACTCTAAAAAAAGATGAACCAAAAGCTGTATATTTTAAGAAAGACATCTATATTCATATCTTATACTGGACTGCTTGGAGTGAAAAAGGGTCACTACAATTTAGAGGTGATCTTTACGATTTAGACTCCGAATTATATCAAAAATTAAGTAACTAAAAATTGTGTAATTTTAATTTTTAGAGGGGTAATAGATGTATAAACAAGATTTGTCTTTTATTATATCAATAAGTTCTTTTGTATCTCCTTGTGGTAATGAAGGACAGCCAAAACTTCTGCCTAATCTTCCATTTTGGTTGATAAAGGTTTCTGAAACATAAGAAGCTCCGTGTACAACAATAGCTCTTTTTCTAGCATTGTTATTAATCCCTTTTTCTAAGCCATCTAATCGCATAGAATAACCATGTTTTCCATAATAGGTTTCTCCAGTTGCGTAAAATCCTAGGCTACTTTTGTGAGATTCAGGTATGTTAGAAAAATTAGTTGCAAATTCATTTCCTGAATTTCTACCATGAGCCACTAAAGATTGAAATATTATTGCATTATTTTTAACATCGATTACCCATAGGCGTTTTTCTGTGGATGATAAACTAAAATCAATTATGGTTAAAAGTTCCTTTTGAAAAACTCCTTTTTCTTCTAATTGATAATAACCTTGAAGTGCTTTTGTAAAACTTTCTTGACTTGGATGCATAAAATTGTTTGCATTCAAATTCTTATAAAATGTTTCAAATTTTGTATTTGGTAATATCTCAGAAGTTATTACTTCAATATTTGAAGTCATTGGTATCTTTGGGTCTGAGGGGTTTGTTTTAAAAGAAAACAAAACAAACAATAAAAGGGGGAGTACTCTATAAATCATTGTAAATCATTAAGTTTAATTGTAAACTTAAGTTGGCGAATTTAGTATTTTTTTTTAATTATACAAATAAATACAAAAAAAGTAAGATAAGATAAACTCATTTTGGTACTATTTAGTAACGAGCACCAGTAGAAATTAGTATTAACAAGTTAATAATTTACTATTCGACAGGATCAACATAACCTTCTTTATCCTTTTTGCCAAATAGAGAGAAATGTACAAAACGTTTGGGGTGTTCTTTCATCTCATGAAGTAGTTCTTCTAATTCTTTAGATGCATTGGTTAGGTTGGTGTACATTTTTTCATCTTTTAGTAATTTTCCTAAACTGCCTTCTCCTTTGTCTAAGTTTGTGACAATAGAATTGATATTAGTGATGGTTGTTTGTAATTCTTTCACGGTTTTAGCAATTTCAGCTTCCGTTAGTTCTTTATTTAGGTTTTGAGTAAGCTCTGAAAACTCGTTGGTCACTTGCTCAGCATTAGTCAATGTTTTTGCTAGGGTTTCTTTATTTTGTTCTAGCATTTCGTTGAGATTGTTTGAGATTGCTTTAAAACTAGTCATAGATTGATCTAGTTGTAGCATACTATTTTTTAAATGTTTTCTTGTAGGTGTATCTAATATATCGTTAAAACCAACTAATAATGAATCGGCTGATACAATAACACTTTCTAATTTTGCTGATAAAGGGTTTAGTTTTTCACCCATCGATGAGAATATATCCGATTCAATACTACCTTTTAGATAATCACCAGATTTGGCTTTTTCTCCTTCATAAGAGGGAATTATGGCTATAGCTTTGCCACCCATTAAACCATCGCTGTAAATTTTTACTTCAGAATTTTTAGAAAACTCGAAATCGGCTTCCATACTAAATTCCACAATTAACTGTCCTTTTTTTTGAGGATCTGTGTTAAAGGTAATGTTTTGTACTTTACCTACTTGTAGACCATTAATAGTGACTTTGCTTGCAGAGTTCAGACCCTGAACATTTTGGTATTTTGCAAAATAGGTAGGGATATTTCCATCGAATAGATTCTTACCTTTCATGTAGTTGTAGCCCCATATAAACAGAGCAAGGGCAGCGATAAATACAACTCCTGTCTTAAATTCTCTTGATAGTGTCAAAACTTTTTTATTTAGTACTAATAGACGTATGTTCTTTATAATTCCATCATCCAACAGCGAATACAATATTACAGTATTTTTTTAAAAAATTGAATTTATTGTGGAGTTGATTTTAACAATTTAGCTACAGAAAGACGTTCTTCTCCACGAAATGCGACAATAAAAGCAGATTTGTATCCTTTTTCCACTGCTTTGACTTGTAATTGTTTTATTAAATTATAATCTGAAGTTCTCCCTAAATAGTATTTGTAGAACTTGTCTACTTTTACTCGTTCGATATTTTGTAACCCCCTGAAGTTGTAGGATTTGGTTGCGACTCTGTTGGAGCTAGATGCTATTTGTACTTTAAAAGTAACATTTTTGAAAATACGGTTATTGTTTACTGAAGCGTGACTATTGCTATCTTTTATACTGTTCTTTTCTAGTTCTTTTTTATACTTTTTAATTCCATCAACTATAGAAGCAGCAATTTTCTGTTGTCCCGTCTTTTTTCGCAAAAAATCTTCTTCAATTTCATTGCTTAAAAAACCAATTTCAATTAAAATTGAAGGCATATAAGTTTGGTGTAATACGACAAAACCTGCTTGCTTTACACCACGTGTACGTCGTTTACCTACTTCGGAAAAACTTTTTTCGACAATTGTTGCCATCCTGATGCTTTGATCAAGATAATCTTCTTGCATTAGGGTTAAGCTAATGATAGATGCAGGAGAATGAGGATCATAAGAATAGTGTTTTTCATAGTCTTCTTCTAACAAAATTACATCATTTTCACGTTTGGCAACTGCTAGGTTGGTTTTATTACGGTGCACACCTAACACATAAGTTTCCGTACCCGTTGCCTTATAAGTTGCAGCATTTGCGTGAATAGAAATAAATAAATCAGCATTAGCTTTATTAGCAATTTCGCCTCTTTTTTTTAATTCAATAAATATATCTTTTTTACGAGTGAGAATAACTTTAGTTTGGGGCATTTCACTCTTTATTATTTTTTCTACTTCTAAGGCTACTGCTAATACAATATCTTTTTCATTTTTATCTTTATAACGTTTTGTGCCAGTAGTCCCAGTATCTTTACCTCCATGACCCGGATCAATTATCACTGTAAATGTTTTGTCTTGCGCCTGAAGTTTATGTAAAGGTGCTAAAACAATCAGAAGCACAATAGATATAGGAAGTAGTTTAAATAAGTACATTATATTTTTAAGATATTGTTGGGGATTTACCCACATATTTTAATTATTTTTGACCAACGTTTAAGATTCTTACAATTATCAAGCCATAGAGATGTAAAAGCATTGATAAGATTTTAAGAACAATACGAAATTACCATATTTTTAATTAGATTTTAGTAAGCTAAAAAATAGTAATTCACAAGTATTTGTTAATAAAAAGCAAGCATATTATATTATTTTTTACCATTGTCTTTCTCGATTTTTCGAGTATATACGCACAGGTGTTGGGCAGTGTAAATAAAGAAAAAAAGACTCAAAAAATAGATTTAGAAGCAAAAGTATTTAAATCTAACGCTTCTTTATTGAAAAAGGATACAATACATGTAGATAGTATTCCAGTTAAAACACCTAAAGAAACTTTAAGTGATATTATTGATCATTCAGCAGAAGACTATATTCAAATTGATGTGGTGAAAAATACTACAACACTTTATAATAATGCAAAGTTACATTATGAAGATGTAGATTTGGAAGCAGGTATTATTATTATTGATTACAAAAAGAATTTGATTATTGCTAGAGGTATAAAAGATAGTACTGGTTACACACAAATACCTTATTTTAAACAAGGAATCGAAGAGTCAACTCAAGACTCAATAATGGTAAATTATAATACTGAAAAAGCTTTAATTTGGGGATTAAATTCAGAGCAAGATAATGGAATCATTATGGGTAGTGGTATTAGTAAGAAGGTAAATGATTCAACTGTCTATGTAAGAGATATAGTAATAACTACCTCAAAAAAGAAAAATCCAGATTATTATATAGGGATTAACAAAGCGAAGATTATTCCTAATAAGAAAATAATTGCGGGAGCTTCACAATTGTTTATCGCTGATGTTCCTACGCCAGTTTGGATTCCTTTTGCTTATTTTCCATTAACTCGTACACGAACATCTGGTATTTTAATGCCAACTTGGGGTGAGTCGTCACAGCAAGGTTATTTTTTACAAAATGGAGGCTATTATCTGGCTTTAAATGATTATTTCGATTTAGCACTAACAGGAGATATTTATACGAATGGAAGCTGGGGTTTAAGAGCTAAAAGTAATTATTCTTTACGGTATAAATTTAATGGAAATATTGGTTTTAATTATGATAATGTTATCTATAGTCTTAGAGGTTTTGATGATTATAGTAAGAGTTCAAATTACAATATCAGATGGACGCATAGTCAAGATGCAACAGCCAACCCCAATGCGCGATTGTCTGCATCTGTAAACTTAGGTAGTAGTAAGTATTATAGAGAATCTTTAAATGAATACGGTACCAATTCTTATTTAAAAAATCAATTAAGCTCATCTGTGTCTTTTTCGAAACGTTTTGTTGGAACTCCTTTCAATTTGAGTTTGTCTGCAACGCATACACAGGTTACAGATACGGAAAGTATCACTATGTCTTTACCTTCTTTGCAATTGAGTATGGATCGTATTTATCCATTTGCTCCTAAAAATGGATCCTCAAAAAACGCATTACATAAATTGAGTCTGAACTACAATCTCTCGGGAGATTACCGTATTAATACTAAAGATGAATATTTCTTTAAAAAGGAAATGTTTGAAGGGGCAAAATCAGGGGTAAAGCATAGTGCTACTCTGAGTACTAATATGAAATTATTTAATTATTTTACTGTCAACCCAAGTGCTAATTATAAAGAAACATGGTATTTTGATTATATTGATAAGAAATTCAATTCAGATGAAAATATAGTTGTTTCAGATACAGTAAATGCTTTTAAAGCCCTAAGAGAATACAGTACTGGGGTATCATTATCTACTAATATTTATGGAACATTTAAGTTTAAAAAAGGACGATTAAAAGCGATACGTCACACGGTTCGTCCCTCTGTTTCTTATAGTTACCGTCCTGATTTTAGTTTTTATGATGAAGAAGTTTATAATCCTGAAACAGATAATGTAGAAACTTATTCACCTTATCAAGGAGGTATTTATGGGGTGCCAGGTAAAGGAATATCAAATAGTATTGGTCTAAGTTTGAATAATACTTTTGAAGCCAAAGTAATGTCAAAAGATTCAACTCAAACTGAAGCAAAAAAAATAAACTTATTGAACAATTTAAATTTTTCTACAAGTTATAATATAGCTGCAGATTCGTTACGCTGGTCACCAGTTAGTATGACAACAGGTGCTAGTTTATTTAAAAACAAAATGCGTATAAATGTCAATGCTAGTTTAGATCCGTATGCCATTAATGTAAATGGCAGTAGAGTTAACCAGTTTAATATTGATAACGGTGGTAGTCTATTTAGATTGACGCGAGCAGGCGTAACAATGAGTTATAGCCTGTCTGATAAAAGTTTTAAAAGGGAAGAAGGTAAAACGGGTTCAAGTAAGACTAATGATATTATAAACGAAGATATTGGAATAATAGATGATGATTTGCAAAATCAGGGCGATAGAAAAAATTCGACTGAACAAAAAACAAAGAAAACAAAATTGTATTATTCCAAAATTCCATGGAATCTAAGTATGTCTTACACACTACAATATGCCAATGGACAACGACAGAATGAAATTTCATCAAATTCATTGATGTTTAATGGTGATTTTGAGTTAAGTCCAAAATGGGGTGTAGGTTTTAATTCTAGTTATGATTTTAAAGGACGTGGTCTTGGATATACAAGACTAAATTTTCAACGCGATTTAGATAGTTGGAAAATGAGTTTTAGTTGGGTACCTTTTGGAACTAGAAAAACCTATTATTTCTTTATTGGTGTAAAATCATCAGTATTAGGAGATCTAAAATATGATAAACGAAAATTACCAGACAAGCGTTTGTTTTAAAGTTTAGAGTTGAAAAGAATAAATAACAAACATAAATTTATAATAATGAAAAAAATAATTAAAACACCAAATGCACCTATGCCAATAGGCCCTTATAACCAAGCGGTTTTTTCAAGAAATACCTTGTATATTTCTGGGCAACTACCTATGAATCCTGTAACAGGAAAATTAGTAGAAACAGGTATTAAAGATGCAACCAGACAAGTAATGAAAAACTTAGAAGCAATCTTAACAGAGGCAGATTTAAGTTTTAATAATGTAGTTAAGGCTTCTATTTTTATTGCAGACATGAATGATTTTGGAGATATAAATGCGGTATATGGAGAATATTTTGATGAAGCAATCGCTCCCGCTCGTGAAACAGTGCAAGTAGCAAAACTACCTTTAGGTGTTGCTGTTGAGATTTCTATGATTGCTGTTAGTGAGAAATAGAAAAAATTGAAACTCAATTAATCATACAGCTACTTTTTTATTTAAGACTATTTTTAAACTGCTCTAATCAGTAATTCTGCTGTTGCAGGATTAGTAGCTAGTGGAATATTATGTACATCACACAAACGCATGAGCATAAAAATATCAGGTTCATGCGGGTGTTTTTCTAGTGGGTCTCTAAAGAAAATGACTAAATCAATTTCGCCTTGAGCTACTTTCGCAGCAATTTGTGCATCACCACCCATGGGGCCTGATAAAACCTTTTGAACATTAAATCCAGCTTTTTCTGCTTTTTCGCCAGTAGTTCCAGTAGCGACCAAATGAATTTCTTTTTGGATTAAAATGGCTTTATAATCCATTAAGAATTGAATCATTTCCGCTTTTTTTCCGTCGTGAGCAATTATTGCTATGTTCATTGATTTTTTATTTTCTATCAAAGGTAGTTTTTTTGAAATAAAAAGAGATTACCTTTTTAGATAATCTCTTTTTAAAATTAAATTTTCATAAGCCTTTCTTTTACAATTGGCATAGCAAATACAAAAGAAAAATCAACCTTTAATCATCAGCTTCTTCAGCTTTACGTTTCTTAATTAGTCCACTTTGTACATTCGAAGGAACTGGTTGGAATGTGTCAAAAGTAGAAATAAATGATCCTCGTCCTTGAGTTAAAGATCGTAAGGATGTTGAGTATTTATACATTTCAGCTAAAGGTACTTTAGCGGTAATCTTTTGGTATCTACCTTCTCCTTCCATGCCCATTACAATAGCACGACGTGATTGTAAATCGGTCATTACATTTCCCATCATTTCTTCTGGCATTTTAACTACAAGGTCATGAATGGGTTCCATTAATTTAGGATTGGCATTTAAGAAGGCTTCTTTAAATGCATGTGCACCTGCTAATCTAAAAGATAAATCGTTAGAGTCAACTTGATGCATTTTTCCGTCAAATAACATAACTCGTATATCACGTGCATAAGAACCTGTTAATGGTCCTTCTTCCATCACTTCTAAAACACCTTTCATCACGGCTGGCAGATAACGTGTATCAATAGATCCACCAACTATACAGTTTACAAAGACTAATTTACCACCCCAATCTAAATCAATTACTTCAGTTCCACGGACATTAAATCCTTCAGGGTCTGGCATTCCTTCTTTGTATGGTTCAATTTTAATATGGACTTCACCAAATTGTCCAGCACCACCAGATTGTTTTTTATGTCGATAGCTAGTAGTAGCAGAACGTTGTATGGTTTCGCGATAAGCAACTCTAGGTTGTTCGTATACTGCGTCAACACCATAAATATTCTTTAACTGCCAATCAATTACTTGAAGATGCAATTCTCCTTGACAACCTAAAATATGTTGTTTAAGTTCTTTAGAATATTCAACTATACAGGTAGGGTCTTGACTATGAATTTTACGTAGAGCTTCGTGTAATTTTTCTTCGTCTTTACCTTCAACTGCATGTACTGCTTTTTTAATACGAGAAACAGGATAGTTAATAGGTTTGATAGTTAGCTCATTGTCATCAGTATATAATGTGTCGTTAGTTTCAGTATATTTAAGTTTTAAAGTAGCGCCAATATCACCGACACTAAGCTTTTCAACTTGCACACGGTCTTTACCTTCCATTATGAAAAGCTGGTTGATAGTTTCTGTATCACCTGTTCGAGAATTGACTAATTTAGAGCCTTGTTCTAATTCTCCTGCTTTTACTTTAAAGAAAGTAATTTTACCTAAATTAGGGTCGTTTAAAGTTTTAAATATAAAAAGAGTAGTTGGTGAGTCTGTACGTGAAATTGTTTCGCCTTCTACACTTTGTTCCTCTTTTAAGTCTATGGCACTAGGAGCAACATTATCTATAAAGCCCATTAAACGTCCACTACCCATGTCTTTTAATGCAGACATGCAGAATACAGGAAATAACTCGTGGTTTAACATTCCTTTTTTGATACCTACACGCATTTCATCTTCGTTTAGTGTGCCTTTTTCAAAGAATAATTCCATTAGATCTTCGTCATTTTCTGCTGCTTTTTCTACCAGTTCGTTATGAAGAGCCTCTGCTATTTCTTTTTGGTCATCTGGAATTTCAAACTTTTCTGGTTTGCCACCTTCTGGTCCAAATTTGTACATTTTCATTTTTAGTACATCTATGATGCACTGCGCGCCATCAACTTTGATGGGATATTGAATTTTAATAGCATTTTTTCCAATCAAGTTTACAATACTATTAAAACTATTTTCAAAATCAGCTTTATCGTGATCTATTTGATTGACAACAAAAACAGATGGTTTAGCAAAACGATCTACATAATTCCAAATAATCTCTGTACCTACTTCAGCACCATGTTGTGCATTTATCACCATAAGAATAGTATCGGCAACACGCATGGTAGAAGCAATCTCACCTATAAAATCATCTAAACCGGGTGTATCAATAATATTGATTTTATAATTACGCCACTCTGTATGAAGTGGGGTAGCAAAAATTGAATTTTGACGTTCTTGTTCTATGTCGTGAAAGTCAGAAACAGTATTTTTTTCTTCAACGCTTCCACGACGATTCAGTAGACCAGCTTCAAAAAGCATCGTCTCAGCAAGGGTTGTTTTTCCACTATGGTGTGCCCCAACAAAAGCGACATTTTTAATGTGTTTGTTATCGTATACTTTCATCGTTTAAAAATTTAAAATTAAAGGAAGCATAAAAGTAATAATAATGAGAGAGATAGCGTATGATATTTGTTAGTTTTTTAGTTTATAGGTTATATAATTCTTATTTTATCTGTTAATTATTAATAAACATCTGTTTTTTATGATAAACCCGAGATTTTTCCATTTTTATCAATATACATATTATCAGAAGCTGGTGTGTTAGGTAAGCCAGGCATACGCATCATTTTCCCTAAAATTGGGATCACAAAACCTGCACCTACAGCAATTTCAAATTCACGAACAAAAACGCGAAAATCTTTAGGACGACCAATTCTTCGAGGATTATCAGACAATGATTTTTGAGTTTTAGCCATACAAATCGGTAAATGATCCAAACCTAAATTTGTGATAATTTTTAGATGGCTTTTTGCTATTTTGGAAAAATCGACACCATCAGCTCCATAAATTTCTTTAGCAATTTTTTCAATTTTTTCAATAATTGGTGAGTTCCAGTCATATAAGGGTATAAACTTATTTTTTTCTTTATCAATACAAGAAACTAGTGTTTTTGCTAGCTCTTTCATACCCTCACCACCTTTTTCCCATCCTTCTGCCACGACAGCTTTTATATCAATTTTTTTGCAAATTTTTATTACAAAATCAATTTCCTCTTGGGTGTCTGTTTGAAATTTATTGATAGCAACGATGGGTGTTATTCCAAAAGTTTTGACATTTTCAATATGTTTTTTCAGATTTTCAAAACCAATCTCAACTTTAGAAACATCAGGTATATTACGTTCAATTCTTGAAGCACCTCCATGATGTCGCATCGCTCTGATAGTAGTAACTAATACAACCGCTTTAGGGTTAAGTTTCCCTGCAACACTTTTAATGTTAAAAAATTTTTCTGCTCCTAGATCAGCTCCAAATCCTGCTTCTGTAATTACATAATCAGCTAAAGATAAGCCTATTTTAGTGGCAATAATTGAGTTAGTACCCTGTGCTATATTGGCAAAAGGACCTCCGTGAATGATTACCGGGTTTTCTTCAAGGGTTTGTACCAAATTGGGTTTTATAGCATCTCTTAATAAGATTGCCATCGCATTTTCTGCTTTTAAATCTCGAGCATAAATAGGTTTTTTATCGTAAGTAAATCCAATAAAAATATTACCTAATCTAGTTTTTAGATCAGCAAAGTCCTCTGCTATGCATAAAATTGCCATGACTTCAGAGGCAGGTGTGATGTTAAAACCTTCTTGACGAGGAACACCATTAGCATAACCTCCTAAGCCAATAACCATTTCTCGTAATGCTCTGTCATTCATATCCATAACACGTTTCCAATCTATACTTCTTGGGTCGATATTTAAACTATTTGTTTTGCTTTGGAGGTTGTTATCAATTAAAGCAGAGAGTAAATTATTCGCCTTCTCAATTGCAGAAAAATCACCTGTAAAATGCAAATTGATATCTTCCATAGGTACAACCTGAGAATAACCACCACCAGCAGCACCACCTTTTATCCCAAAAACAGGGCCCAATGAGGGTTCTCTGATAACTGCTATTGCCTTTTTTCCAATTTTATTAAGACCTTCATTCAAACCTATAGAAATTGTTGTTTTTCCTTCACCAGATGGAGTTGGAGATATCGCAGTGACTAAGATTAAGTTTGATTTTTTAATTTTTTGGTTATCTTTTAAAGAAAGGGGTAGTTTTGCTTTATACTTACCATACAATTCTAAATCATCTGCATTAATTTTTAATTTTTTGGCTATTTCAACAATCGGTAACATGGTAGTTTGTTGTGCTATTTCTATATCAGATAAGATTTTCATTTTTTAAAATTTAAATTAAAAATGTAGGCTAATTTACACTAATTTTTCAATGGAATATAGAATAAGTATGAGTAATATAATTCACCGTTTTATGCTGTAATTACTTTTAATTAATTTCCGTAACTTCGCAAGAATGACAAATAAATTGAGAAAACTATTATATCCTCTTAGCATTTTATATGAAGGAATTACTAGTCTACGAAATAAGCTTTATGATAACGATATTTTAAATTCAAAAGAATTTGATATTCCTCTTATTGTTGTTGGTAATCTTAGAGTAGGAGGTACTGGTAAAACTCCGCAAGTTGCATATTTGGTTAGTTTACTAAAAAAGAAATATAAGATTGCTGTTCTGAGTCGTGGTTATAAAAGAAATTCAACGGGTTTTGTAATTGCAGATGCTACTGCTACTTCACAAAATATTGGTGATGAAGCTTATCAACTTTATCGTCAACATTCTGATATTATTGTGTCTGTTGATGCTGATAGAACAAATGGTATAAACTCATTATTAGCTTTTTCCAATCCTCCAGAAGTCATTATTTTGGATGATGCTTTTCAGCATCGAAAAATAAAAGCAGGTTTAAATATCTTACTGACACCTTATGACGATTTATATACTGAAGACAGTCTTTTACCTACTGGTAATTTAAGAGAGAATATAAAAGGAGCTGACAGAGCACAATTGCTTGTTGTAACTAAATGTCCTGTGACTATTTCTGAAAAACAGGAATATGAAATAGCATCAAGATTGCAACCTACATTGGAGCAAATTGTATATTTTACAAGAATTAAATATGCTGATTATATACAAAATCATACACATCAAATTACAAATAGTGAGCTTCAGGAGTATAAAATAATATTGGTAACAGGTATTGCTAACCCTAAACCATTAGTAGATTATTTAAATAAAAAGGAATTAAAATATAAGCATTTATCATATAAAGATCATCATAATTTTACTGAAGAGGAATTGCAATATATTCAAAATGAGTATGATATGCTTAAAAGTGATAAAAAATTGATTCTAACTACAGAAAAAGATTATGTTCGTATCTTTGAAGGCTTGAATAATTTGTATTATTTAGCAATAGAGACCATTTTTATTAATCATCAAAAGGATTTTGATAAACTAATTATAGATTATGTGGGAGAAAACACAAGAGACGGTAAAATTTCTTAAAGACAAAGGATTTGTTAACATAGACTATGGAATTATTTTAGGTACTGGTTTAGGTAACTTTACTGATAATATTGATATAAGTATTAGAGTTCCTTATGAGGAAATTCCTCATTTTCCTGTTTCTACTGTTAGTGGTCATCAAGGTGAATTGATTTATGGAACTGTAGGGAAGAAAAAAGTTTTGGCTTTACGAGGTCGTTTTCATTATTATGAAGGTTGGTCATTGCAAGAAGCTACTTTTCCTGTACGAGTGATGAAATATTTAGGGATAGATAATTTAATTGTATCTAATGCTTCTGGTGGTGTAAATGCCAATTTTAAAACAGGTGATGTGATGTTAATTTCTGACCATATAAATATGATGCCAGAACATCCACTACGTGGAGCTAATGATGAACGATTTGGTCCCCGTTTTGTCGATATGCACGAAGCTTATTGTAAAGATATGATTGTACACATGGAAAATGTGGCAAGTAAACAAAATATTAAATTACAAAAAGGAGTTTATTTGGCTTTACAAGGTCCCACTTTTGAAACTCCTGCTGAATATGGGATGGTGCGTAATCTAGGAGCTGATGCCGTTGGTATGTCTACAGTTCCTGAAGTTATTGTCGCCAAACATATGGGTATGACCATCTTTGGACTATCTGTTATAACCGATTTAGGAATTGAAGGAAAAGTTGAAGAGGTATCTCATGAAGAGGTTCAAAAGGTCGCCAAAACAGCTGAGAAAAAAGTAGGTATGTTGATGACTGAGTTTATTAAAACCTACTAAATCAGTTATTGGATTTTTCTAGTTTTCTAACAAAAAATTAAAAGAGGCTGTCTGAAAAGTAAAAATATTTTATCTATACGAGCGCAGTCGAGAATTATTGATTATCAATATGTTGTATTTCTCGACTGCGCTCGAAAAGACAGTTTTAATGACTTTTCAGACAATCTCTTTTTTAGGACTTTTCTCTTAATAAATGTGTTGTGTTAGCTTGTGCAGTCGGCATAATAACTATATCATTTAAGGTAACATGTGACGGGCGTTGCACGCTAAATAAAATAACTTCAGCAATATCTTGTGCTAAAAGCGGTTTCATATCTTGATAAACATCCTTTGCCTTTTCTTGATCTCCATGATAACGAACTACAGAAAATTCAGTTTCAATCATTCCAGGAGCAATATTAGTAACTTTGATGTTGTGCGAAAGTAAATCAATACGCATAGATTTAGACAACGCATCAACCGCATGTTTAGAAGCACAATAAACATTTCCATTTAGATAAACTTCTTTTCCAGCAATAGATGCAATATTGATTATATGACCTTTTTTACGTGCAATCATCAGTGGGATAATCATTTTTGAAACATATAATAATCCTTTAACATTGGTATCAATCATTCTATTCCAATCGTCAATTTCACCTTTGTCAATGGTTGAAACTCCTGCGGCTAAACCTGCATTATTAACAAGTACATCAATATTTTGCCATTCTTCAGGTAAATTCCCTAAACTCTGTTCTACTTCATCATAGTTACGTACGTCAAAATTGAGAGATAGCACTTTTATTTCTTGATTTTTCGTAATTATTTTTTCAAGTTTTTCTAATCTATCATTTCGCCTTCCTGTAATAATCAAATTAAAATTGTTTTCTGCTAAAAGTAGGGCGGTAGCTTCACCAATACCTGAAGTGGCTCCTGTTATTAGGGCTAATCTATTCATTGTTTTGCTATTATGTAGTTAAATACTCTCTTTGTATTAATTTTTGATTTGTAAAGATAGTGTTTACATTAAAATCTGGTAGTTATGGTTTCCTTTAAAATTAGACAAAATGTAAATACTCCAAAAATGGTTTTAAAATGGTAACTTTGCCCCTTGATTTTTGAGGTATTATTTATTGAAATTTCATTAAAAATCTTTATCCTTACAATTAATAAAATGATGAATAAAAAAGTAATTTTAATCATACTTGATGGTTGGGGAATGACCCAAAACCCAGAGGTTTCAGCTTTAAAACAAGCAGATACTCCCTATATAGATTATTTAATCAAAAAATATCCTAATGCGACATTGTTGACCTCAGGTTTAGATGTCGGTTTACCCGATGGACAAATGGGAAATTCTGAAGTTGGTCATATGAATTTAGGAGCTGGACGAATCGTTTATCAAGATTTTGTAAGAATTAATAAAGCTATAGATACGGATGATTTTGCAAATGAAAAAGTTTTAAAAGATGCTTTTGAATATGCAGAAAAAAATCAAAAGAAAGTACATTTTTTAGGTCTACTTTCTGATGGTGGTGTACATTCTCATACCAAACATCTTGAGGCTTTGGTAAAAATAGGAGAACAATACCAAACTGAAAATTATATTCATGCTTTTACTGATGGACGTGATGTTGATCCACATTCGGGTAAAGGTTTTGTTCAAGATTTGCAAGTTTTTTTAAAAGGTACACACACTAAATTAGCTTCGATAATAGGTCGTTATTATGCTATGGATCGTGACAACAGATGGGAGCGTGTTAAACAAGCTTATGATTTACTCGTGAATGGAGTAGGAACTAAAACAACAGAACCTATCCAAGCTATAAAAGACAGTTATAATCAAGATATTACAGATGAATTTATAAAGCCAATTGTCATTTGTGATACTAGTATGAAGCCTTTAGCTAGTATTGAAAAGGATGATGTAATTATATTCTTTAATTTCCGTACCGATCGAGGGCGTGAACTAACAGAGGTGTTGTCACAGAAAGATTATCCAGATTTTGGCATGAAAAAATTACCCGTGCATTATGTGACGATGACAAATTATGATGAGAAATTTAAAGGGATCAATGTTATTTATAACAAAGAGAATCTAAAACAAACTTTGGGAGAAGTAGTTGCTCATTATGGAAAAAAACAAATTAGAATTGCAGAAACAGAAAAATATCCACATGTAAGCTTTTTCTTTTCAGGCGGACGTGAAAAATTATTTGAAGGCGAAAAACGGATCTTAGTCAATTCACCAAAAGTAGCCACCTATGATTTAAAACCTGAAATGAGTGCTTATGAAGTTAGAGATAAACTTCTACCAGAATTAAATAATCAAACCGCTGATTTGGTAATTCTCAATTTTGCTAATGGTGATATGGTTGGGCATACTGGTATTTTTAAAGCCGCAGTAAAAGCTGCTGAGACCGTTGACGTTTGTTTAAAAGATGTGATAGAAACAGGATTAATAAACAACTATACGAGTATTGTTATTGCAGATCATGGAAATGCCGAATGTATGATAAAACCAGATGGTAGTCCACATACAGCGCACACGACGAACCCAGTTCCGTTGATTTTAGTCGACAATGACCGAAAACATATCAATAGTGGTATTTTAGCTAATATTGCTCCCACAATTTTAGAGATAATGGATTTACCAAAACCTGAAGAAATGACGGAGGAATCCTTGTTATAAATCGGGTTATTCGAATTTTGTTAGAATGCAGCTATCTTTTCATGAATTTGTTTAAAATGATCGAAGGCTTTAATAAGTCGAGACCCATACCAAGAAAAATATTGTCCATCTACATAAATAGTCAATACTTTTTTATTACTACGTAAAACTTCGAAAACCTCTTCATCGGTGAAGTCATGTGGCTCACTGCTAAATAGAAATAAGTCAGGATTTCCACCGAGAATACGAATTCTTTTAATATTTATTTCGGGGTATCTTTCTGTATGTGCATAGGCATTTTCAAATCGACAAATGCGTAGCATATCATTTATAAAAGTTTTATTACCTGCTACCATCCACGGATTTGCCCAAATAAAATAGACAACTTTTTTGATCGGTGTCTCTTTAATAAAATTTTGAAATTTAGCTAAGCGAAAGTTAATTTTATCTATTATATGCTCTGATTGTGTGCGTCGTTCGAAAAGTAATCCTAATTCTTTTATGAGCAGTAAGGCATCATCCAACGACTTGACATCCGAAACATAAACAGGAGCAATTTTTTCTAACTCAGTAACCATCTCAGGTGTGTTTTCTTCTTTGCTACATAAAATAAAATCAGGTTCTAAATCTTTTATAACTTGAAATTTTACCTTTTTTGTACCTCCAATCAATACTTTAGTTGATTTATAATGTACAGGATGTATACAATACTTGGTTACACCAACAATTTGACGTTCCAAACCCATGTCGTGTAGTAATTCAGTTAAAGATGGCACTAACGAAATAATACGTTGTGGAGTTTTGGGTAAGTCTATTTTTCTATTTAGGGAATCTGTATATTTCATTTTTCTTGAACCATATAAGACATATAAGTACACATAAGTTTTATGATTTTTATTATCATTCTGAGTAGCACGAAGAATCTTTTCAATTAATACAACAGATTCATCCTATTGCCGCAATGATATAAAAATTATTGATTATTTAATATCCTTTTCATTTGTCGTTGTAATTCTAAAGCTTTTTGTTTTGCTTTTTGAGCAAAATCTAATCCATTACCAGCATAGATGATACCTCGTGAGGAATTTATTAGAAGTCCGATATCGTTGTTTAGTCCATATTCACAAACGGCTTCCAAATTTCCACCTTGCGCACCAATTCCTGGAACTAACAAAAAATGATTGGGAATAATCTTACGAATTTCCTTGAAATATTCTGGTTTGGTAGCCCCAATTACATACATTAATTGCTCTGAGCCTTTCCATGTTAATGATTTTTGGAGGACTTTCTCAAAAACTCGCAAATTATCGGTTTGTAAACCTTGAAAATCTAAACTACCTTTGTTGGATGTCAAGGCTAATAGAATGGTGAATTTATCCGAGAAAGCTAAAAAGGGTTCTACCGAATCTTGTCCCATATAAGGGGCAACAGTAAGCGCATCAAAATTCATATTCTCAAAAAAAGCTTTAGCATAACGCGTAGATGTATTGCCAATATCACCACGTTTTGCATCGGCAATGGTAAAGATCTCGGGGTATTTTTCATTGAGATAATCAATTGTTTTTTCTAAAGATCTCCATCCATCTAAACCATAAGCTTCATAAAATGCTGTATTTGGTTTGTAAGCAACAGCTAATTCATGAGTCGCATCAATTATTTGTTTATTAAACTCAAAAATGGGATCGGTTGTTTCTAATAAATGAGGTGGAATTTTATCTAAATCTACATCCAAACCAATACATAGAAAAGATTTTTTCTGTTGAATTTGTGCTATTAGTGCCTGTTTTGTCATCGCTTACAAAAATAAGCATTTAATTATTGCGTTAGTAAAGTATTACAATCTTTATATACATACTAAATTATGAAAACACTTATTAAGAATAGTATCCCTTTTTTGATTGCCTTACTAATTTTAGTTGTGATTGTATTTAAAAACCGAGATTCTAAACCTGTTTTAAATGAATTATTCACACTAAACTTGGCTCAAAAGGAAAATATTCCTCTAAATGAAATCATACCAGAAGGAACTGAAATAAGCATCCTAATTGACAAGAGTGATTTTCAATTACATATTTACACCGCTGATACGCTTGTAGAAACCTATCCAGTTGTTTTAGGTGGAAATCCCATAGATGATAAACTACGTGAAGGTGATCAATGCACACCTGAAGGCACTTTTAAAATAGTGAGCAAATATCCCCATGGAAGTTGGTCAAAATTTATTTGGATCAACTATCCAACTACTGATTCTTGGAGGAAACACAAAAAAGCTAAAGCGAATGGAGTTATCTCAAAAAATGCAACAATAGGTGGTGAAATTGGTATTCATGGACTTCCAGAAGGTACAGATGTAATGATTGAAACCCGTATCAACTGGACATTGGGCTGTATTTCACTAACAAATAATGATGTGAATGAAATTTATCCTTTTATTGATAAAAATACGGTGATTAAGATTCGAAAATAGGATGTTGAGGAATGGTTTCGTGTAAAAGCAGTGGTGAGAATTATTTATCAATGTTCCTATACTGATTATGATTCAACTTATCCAAAAGCTCTTGATAAATGTTTTTTGTTGTGGAATTTTGTGGGAGATAATCACTTAAAGAGAATTGATTTTTAACTGGATTAAAAATTAATGTAGCATTAGATTTATTATTGTTAGATATTTTTATTAATTTACGTTTAGCTTTATCTATTAAACTCTCTTGTTTCGCATTATAGTTATAGCCAATTACTCCTAATATTTTATTTACATTTTTATTCATATCGTTTAATTTAAAATTACGAATCAATTTTTATATACATATTTAAGAAAGCGGTTTATCTCTTGCAATTGGTGGCACTGCCCGTTCCAATCACTCAATATACTGTTTTACATAAATGCAAACTAAATATTGTTTGTCGGATTTTCCGCTTTCTTTTTAAAATTCTACTAAACCAAAAGAGCATAATTTATTCTCAAATTCATCTAAGGTTAATTCATTCATCTTTACTTTAATAAATCCTTTTACTAATTCCATTGTTGTAACTAAAGAATACTTACCTGCGTCTGCATATCCAATTTGGTCTAATGTAAAAGGAACATAGTCCTTTTCTTTATAAGACTTATTATTGTCGTGATTTATTATAAAAACGCCAAAAGCGTTTTCTTTCTTATGCCTTCTTACTTCTAAATGTTTCGTTATTTGCCTTGTCTTGTTATCTGTTGGGTGTTTCTTTTTTGTTCCTGTAACCTCAATTATTATTATTTTGTCGGGTAGAAAAATTCTAATATCGTCCTTTTTTAATTGTTTTCCTACTTTACGAACCTTTTCAAACCCAATGTCCTTAAAATACATTTTTATATATTGTTCTAATTCATCATTACTTATTTTAGGATGTATTATACCTCTTAAAAATTCATATTTATCGGATAATGTTTTTAATTTTCTATTTATCTTATTTAAGTCATTCTTTAGGCTTTTTCTCTCATCAAGTAATTCTGATATATCAGGGAAGTCCTTTGTCAAATTATGATACTCTTTTTCATTCATACTATTTTTCTAAATCCTTTGATTTTTTATGTCCTATAAATATACTGCTTACAAGTAATATTACCCAAATGACATCTACTACATTCCAAACAGTTCTACCAAGTGCTAATTTAAAGAATGGGTTAATTAACAGTACAGAACCAAACCAAATAATCATAAAGGTTTTGCTTCCCTTTTCAAGTTCCTTATACCCTAAGATTGCAAAACCTATCATTCCTATAAAACGCATTATTTCATAGTAATTATAGGGCATTTTGAATAATGCACCTATGAAAAGGAGTGAAAGTGTTATTTTAATTATGTTTTTTATAAGAAAATCAATCATCTTGTTTTATAGTTTTTTTTCATTTATTCTTTTAAGTATTTCAATTCTGTGATTTAAATACCATTTTAGATTACGAAATTTTTCCCAATTTATTTTTCCATTATTGTTGTAGTAATAACTTGTTCCTGTTTCATTAGATTTTATTTCAACAGAGTTAAACTCTTTTATATCATTTTTTTTTAATTCATCAAGTTCAGCTAAGCAGTTTTCGTAAAAATCCAATAGGTTTTGACTATAAATGATTGAGTCAAATTCATATTGTCCAATAAATATTTTAAAATTATTTTTGTAGCTATGTTTTGGTATTTTTCCTTTTTTCTTTTTAATATATTTACTTAGATAATCATTAATTTTCAACCCAAACGCACTTGTTTCGTTATTATTAATTGTTATCTCATTTTTTCTTTCAAAATCAATACTTAATAAATATGAAATTAAAACCACATCAATCACCATTAAAGATATTATAATCCAAAATGGAAGATCAAGAATGTACAAGTAATACAAAAATAGAGATGCAAAAAAAATTAGGATTCTAATAAATGCACTAGATGAAATGAAATATCCTTTTTCATATTCAGATTTAGATTTTCGATAATAAATTTCTTGCATTTTTATATTTTTTTGTTATGAGTAATTCTGTTTTTCTAATGAACGCCAACGTTTTTGAATATGGTGCGTTTGGCATTTCAACGCTCCAATATTTCAAATTACTACTATGTTTATTTATTACTAATATATTCATTTCTATCACTATCCGCCAAATGCACTATATTTTTTGTTGTAGCTAGTTCATAATCAATCAAGGCTGTTAATATTTCGTTTAATAAGATGTTTGATTTTAGGATCTAGTACATTAAAGATGCGTTCACCTTTTGGACCTAATTTATCATCCTCATTAATTAATCTATATTTTATCATTAATTCAATTTTTCTTACACACCAATTTGTTTTTTGATTAAAAACAGCACTAAGTTCACGTATTGTAAAACTAATTCTTTTTGTCCTTAGAATTAAATTTATCATACTAATAACATCTTTATTTTTACCTGTTCTAGATGGGTACAACGATAAATAATCATATCTCTTAGCAAATTTAATCAAGCCTTTTGACACCGAATTACTATCAAAATATTTTATGTCAGAATTTGATGTTTGAATATCATATATATCTGACATACATGATATTAAATCTCTAGGTGAATGATTTGATATTTCAATAATTTCATCAATATCATTCTTGTTTTTAAACAAATCATTAAATTTTTTTTTATCACTTGTGAAATATCTTACTCGTTTATCAATTAGAGGAACCATATCCGATTTTTTCCAACTAATATCAATTTCTTTAAACTTATCAAAACGAACTGTTTTTGATAAAATTGGTTTTACTTCAGTCCATAGACTAAATGCTATTGCAATATCATTCTGTAATAAAAGTTCAGTATCGGTTAAAATGTCTTTCGTGAAAGCTGCAATTTTATTTACATCATGGTTTAATTCTTGAAATTCATCAACTTTATCGAAAAGTATCACTGAAGAATTAAAATAAGATTTTTGGGCAATAGAATTGATTCTATTTAATAATTCTTTTAAATGCCTTTTATTAGTAGTTAGTTGTAGCTCTGCATTTGAGGCATCAATATTAGGTTCCTCTATTTCACCAATAAATTCCGTGAAATCTCTAATATTTACATCGCCTAAGCCAATTGATTCTGAAATTATTTTTGAAGTAATCATAACGCCCGTATTGATAATTGAATTTGTGGGTTTGATAAATCCATTAAATAATCTAATGAAAAAGTTTTTTACTTTGACTTTCTTAATATTTTCATATCTATTTTCATACTCAACTCTTGTAAGAGGTTTGAAAAACAATTTAATAAGAAGCCCCAAGCTTTCTTTATCCTCTGTGTCTAACTTTTTTAGAATATATTTATTCTTGTCAAGAAACAGTACAAATTTTGTTACAAACTCTGTTAAAATAAGATTTAATAGAGGGATTTTGTTGTTTGTTAGAGCTATATCATCGAATCTATCAATAATAATTGTGAGTACCTTATCTTTTTCTAAATCTGATTTTAATTCATATATTATTGATGATTTACCATGACCTCTTTGTCCTAAGATAAATCTGCTAGTGCCTGATTTCAAATCATCTAACAGTGTTTTGTAAAATAATGGTGGGTAAAATATTTGAGAAAGGAAATCTAATTCCTCCTCAGCAGAAAATTTAGAAAAGGGGTTCTTATTAAACCCCATTTTTTCATTAAGAGTATTTTTCATATATGTTTTTTTTCATTTAATTTTTTATTCAAAATTAGCTACAACATCTGTATAAACACAATGGCTTATATATCTATTATGTCTGCAAGTTAACAAAAAACTAAATGAAGTCAGTAAAAATAGGTTATCTAAAACATAATATAAAACAGCATCTGTTATTAAGCGTTAAAAACGACTAATATTTCTCGTGTTATATCTTTCGTCTATAATCTATTCTCCTTACTTTTGTAAAAATAAAAAAACTAAAACCATGCGTACAAAGATAGTAGCCGGAAACTGGAAAATGAATTTGGATGTAGATGCATCAAAACAATTAGCCAAAGATATTTCTGTAGATATTCAAAATCTTGAAACCAATAATACACGAATTATTATCGCACCAACTGCGACAAACTTATATCCTGTTTCTCATCAAGTAGGGATGGATACTCGTATAGAACTTGCTGCACAAAACATGCACCAAGCCAAAAACGGTGCTTTTACTGGTGAGATTTCTGCAGAAATGATTCGCAGTGTTGGTGTAACTAATGTTATTCTTGGGCATTCTGAACGTCGAGCTTATTTCGGTGAACATAATGATACACTTGCTGAAAAAGTAACAACAGCATTACAAAATAAAATGGAAGTTATTTTTTGTTTTGGAGAACATTTAAAACAAAGACAAAAAAAACTACATTTTTCTACCGTACTTAGTCAAATAAATGAAGGACTGTTTCATTTGAACAAAGAAGACTGGAAACACATTATTCTTGCTTATGAACCTGTTTGGGCTATTGGAACAGGAGAGACAGCCACACCCGAACAAGCCCAAGAAATGCATGAGTATATTCGAACAATTATTTCAGGAAAATACGATAAAGAAACAGCACAAAATGTTTCAATTTTATATGGTGGAAGTGTAAAACCATCTAACGCCAAAGAAATTTTTTCACAAGCTGATGTAGATGGTGGATTAATTGGTGGTGCGGCCTTAAACTCTACTGATTTTGTGGCTTTGGTTAAAGCTATTCAATAGTTTTACCGCCAAGACACAGAGACGCAAAAGAGTAATGATTGAAGAAATGAATCATTTTACATCAAATCATTATCGCATTGAATCATTAAATCATTTAATAAAATGATACAACCTTATATAGCCTACCATTTTACCATTGAACCCTTACAACCAGCAAGAGAAATATTAGTTGCTGAATTAGGAAGTTTAGGGTTTGAAACTTTTAAGGAAACAGAGAATGGTTTAATCGCTTACATTCCTAAAAGTGATTGGCATATAACTATTTTACATGAAGTATTTGTGTTAAATAGTGGTGAGTTTAGAATTGTCTATGAAAAAGAGGAAATAGAACCCGTAAACTGGAATAGTGAATGGGAAAAAAACTTTGAACCTATTGATATTGATGATACGGTTAGTATTCGGGCTCCTTTTCACAAGACTGGAACTTCAAAATACAACATTCTTATCGAGCCCAAGATGAGTTTTGGAACAGGACACCACGAAACTACACATTTGATGGTGCAACATCTGTTAAAGTTAGATTTAAAAGATAAATCTGTTTTAGATATGGGTTGTGGAACTGCTGTTTTAGCGATTTTGGCTGAAATGAGAGGTGCAAGTATTTTAGACGCTATAGATATTGACCCTTGGTGTTATGAAAATTCATTGGAGAATATTGCTCGAAATAACTGTAAAAATATTAAAGTTTATGAGGGTGATGCCTCACTTTTAGTCAATAAAAAACCTGTCTACCAAAAAGGTAGATATGATATAATTATTGCCAATATTAATCGTAATATTTTGCTACAAGACCTCATAATTTATGCTAAATCTCTAAATGAAAATGGCATTTTATTACTCAGTGGCTTTTACCAAGAGGATATTCCAGTGATTGATGCCGAAGCTTCAAAACACAATCTAAAAATAGATTTGATTTTAGAGCGTAATAATTGGGTTGCTGTTCGCTATCTAAAATCCTAATTTTTTGCTAATTCAGGATGAGATTTTGTTTTAAGTTCCGCGAGCACATTCAATCCTTCTTCAACATAAACATCTTTTGATAAATTGGTGTGCCAAACTTCTCGTTTTTTTGCAAGAATGCTATCAGCTTCTATTAATGAAATCTCATATTGAGGTGACATATATGTCAAATTGGTAGTATAAGAGTCTAATGCATCAAAGGCTTTGGCTTCATCATCATGTGATTCGATATCTTTTTTAAATTCTGTATAGTTTAAAAAAATTATTTTATCATCTTGTCCCTTTTTTAACCATTTAGCATTGCTATCAATTAATTGAAATTGCGAATTTTCAAATACTCTTTTTCTACTATTTTGAATACTAATGTCATAGTTTTCATATTCATTCCATTTTGTGAAATCTGTTGATTTGATTTTATCCCATTTGAGTGGACTTTCTTCATCTCTTTCCCCTATATTTAAATAGCTATAACGAGAAGGTACAACTACGTCGGGAACAACACCTCTAAGTTGTGTAGAACCACCGTTTATTCTGTAAAATTTTTGGATGGTCATTTTTAAAAATCCCAGATCTTTATCTGTTCTTGCATATTGATTTAAAGGATAGAAATTTTGAACTGTTCCTTTCCCAAAGGTTTGATTTCCGCCTATGATAATCGCTCTTTTATAATCTTGCATAGCGGCAGCTAAAATTTCAGATGCAGAGGCTGATAACTCATTTACCAAGAATACCAAAGGGCCATCCCAATGAAGACCAGATTCATTATCTTCTCGAATATTTGCTTTTTCTCCTCGATATTTCACTTGAACAATGGGCCCTTTATCAATAAATAAACCAGCAATTTCGACAGCTGTTTTTAAAGAACCTCCCCCATTATTTCTTAAATCAATTAAAAGACCTGAAATACCTTCTTTTTTTAGATTCTCAATTTCTTGAGCCATATCTGTAGCTGAATTTCTATAGTTCTGTTGATCAAAATCTATATAGAATTTAGGTAAATTAATAAATCCATATTTTTTACCATCTTTTTCAATGATGGAAGATTTTACAAAAGTTTCTTCTAATTCAACAACATCTCTAATAATTGATATTGTTTCAATTTTACCAGATACTCTTTTTAGTGTTAAGCGTACTTCTGTTCCCTTTTTGCCTTTTATATATTCAATGGCATTATCTAACCGCATACCGACTATATCTAGAGATTCACCATCTGCTTGAGCTACTTTAAGTATTAAATCACCCACTTCTAATTCACCAGCTCGCCAAGCAGGACCTCCAGATATAAGCTCAATTACCTTAGTATAGTCACCATCTTTTTGTAAGCGCGCTCCAATACCCTCTAGTTTTCCAGACATTGAAATATCAAATCGTTTTTTAATTTTTGGATCTAAATAATTAGTATGTGGCCCAAATTGAGCTGCAATACTATTGATAAAGTAGCTAAACCAATCATCTTGTGTTAGTTCGTCTAATCTATCATATAAATTATCCATATTTTCTTTAGTTTTTTCTAAAGCTTCTTCCTTAAGAGTTTCATATGACTTTTGTAAATAAGTGCTATCTATTTCAAAATTGTCATTTTCTGTTTGTTCCATATCATATAAACGACCGATATAGCGCATTTTTAGTTGTTTTTTCCAAGTGTCTAAAAGTTCAGTCTTATCTTTTGCAAATGAAGTATTCTCATAATCAACTGAATAAGTTTCATCCTTACTAAGATTGAATGGCTGACTTAGTATTTCTTTATAATAGGCTTTTGTTTCATTAACTCGTTGTTCATATCGGCTATAAACTGAATAAAAATAAGTTAGATCATCTGATAAAATTTGATCATCTATCAGAAATTTGAATTGGGAAAATTCATCGATATCCGTTTGTAGAAAGTAATGTTTTGAAGGGTCTAATATTTCTAAGAAATCAGTATAAACACCCTCAGAAAAATTGTCGTCTATTGTGGTTGGTTGATAGTGACCTTGAGTTAAAATATAGCGTAAAACATTAACTAATTGCTTATCTTTTTCGGGGTCGGGTTGGTATCTGAAGTTAAAACTAACTAATATACCAGCTATCAATATAATGGGGATGATAAACTTATAATTTCGTTTCATAAACAGGGTAATTTGTTTCATTAAGATAATTTAATGTCAGCCAAAATAATACCATTTATTGATAAAACGCAAATTTTTGGGAATAATTTCATGTTAAAAAATATTTAATTACAAAAGTATCAAAGTTAATATTTGTCTAATCAATCAATTTTTAATAAAATATTATATGCTAACATCTAATAATATTTGCTAGCTTTGAAGCTCAATTTATTATAAAAAAATGAAAAAAAAGCCTTTAATTTTAGTAACAAATGACGATGGAATTACAGCTCCAGGTATGCGCCTTCTAATTAGTGCCATGAATGAAATCGGCGAAGTTGTTGTTGTAGCTCCAGATAGTCCACAAAGTGCGATGGGTCATGCAATAACTGTTAATAATACTCTGTTTGTGGAACCCGTAAATATTGATGATGGTCCTCAAATTGAATATTCTTGTAGTGGCACACCTGCAGACTGTGTTAAACTAGCAGTAAATGAGTTGCTTAATAAAAAACCTGACTTATGTGTTTCTGGCATTAATCATGGCTCTAATTCGTCGATAAATGTAATTTATTCTGGTACCATGAGTGCAGCGGTTGAAGCTGGTATTGAGGGAATTCCTGCTATCGGGTTTTCATTTTTAGATTATTCTTGGAATGCCGAATTTGATCACCTAAAAGATTACGTTAAAAAAATCGCACAAAATGTAATAAAAAATGGTTTGTCGAAAGGAGTTGTTTTAAACGTAAATATGCCTAAAACAAAAGATAAAAAATTTCAAGGTGTTAGAATATGCAGACAAGCACGTGCCAGTTGGGTAGAAGAATTTGATAAAAGAGTAAATCCTCATGGGAAAGAATATTACTGGCTTACGGGTAAGTTTGTAAATATGGACAAAGGCGAAGACACGGATGAATGGGCACTAGCAAATAATTATATTTCTATAGTTCCTGTTCAATTTGATATGACAGCGCATCATTTTATAGATGATTTAAATCAATGGGAGATATAGTACTTATCAAATTGTAATAATAAAATTATGAAAAAAAATATTCTTATTGGCTTTATATTAAGTATTCTCACCACGATTGCAGGTAGTTATTTGTATTTGGAATTTATTATGCAAAATGGTTTTGAAGCCTCTTGGCAATGGATGCTTGACACTCACAACCAGGGTACTATATTATCCTTGGGTGCAATCCCTAACTTGTTGTTATTTTTTGTATTCCTTAAAAGAAAAGAAGACTATAAAGCGCGTGGTGTTTTAATAGGAGTAGTACTAATTGCTTTAACTGTAGTTGGATATAAAATATTCTAGATGAAATATTACCTCATTGCTGGTGAAGCTTCAGGCGATTTGCATGCATCAAACTTGATGAAAGCTTTAAAAGCTAAAGATATAAATGCCGAATTTAGGTTTTGGGGTGGTGATCTTATGCAATCTGTAGGAGGTGATTTAGTGACACATTACCAAAAATTAGCTTTTATGGGCTTATTAGAGGTTCTTAAGAACATAAATACACTTACTAGATTTATTAAATACTGTAAACAAGACATCGCTGAGTACCAACCTGATGTTTTAATTTTAGTAGATTATTCAGGTTTTAATTTACGTATTGCACCTTTTGCCAAAGAATTGGAGATACCTACGCATTTTTATATCGCACCAAAACTTTGGGCATGGAATGAAAGAAGAGTCAAAAAGTTTAAAAAATATATTGATGAACTCTATGTCATTTTTCCTTTTGAAAAAGATTTTTTTGAAAAAAAACATAACTATCCTGTTCATTATGTAGGTAATCCGTTGCAAGATGTTATTGCTGACAGACCTCCTACTAAGGAAAGAATCTTTAGAAAAGAATTTCAATTAGGTAAAAAACCCATTATTGCATTATTACCAGGTAGTCGATTACAAGAAATTAAAAAAATGTTACCTTTAATGGTACAAATGAGTGAAGAATTCACAGACTACCAATTCGTTATTGCTGGAGCTCCAAATAGAGAGAAATCCTTTTACAAAACCTACATAAAAGATTATTCTGTAGCTTTTGTCCCTAATAAAACATATGACTTATTGAGTGTTTCTTTTGCTGCTTTAGTTACTTCAGGTACAGCGACTCTAGAAACAGCCTTATTTAAAATTCCACAAGTAGTTTGCTATGAGACAAGTGCACTGACCTATTTTGTTGGAAATCTTTTAGTCAGAAATCTCAACTATTTTTCTTTAGTCAACCTTATAATGAATGCACCAATAGTTGTAGAACTTTTACAAAAAGAATTTAATAAAAGAAGATTGATTAAAGAGTTAAAAGCAATTTTAGATTCTAAAAATAGAACTACAATTTTTGAAAATTATCTAGATTTAGAGGAAAAACTTGGAGGAAAGGGCGCGTCGAATGAAGTAGCTGAAATAATTATAAAAAAATTATCCTAGTTTTTAAAAAATAGCTAACTTTGTTTAGCTATGAAAAAAATTACCCAATACATTCCACTACATTTAAGTTTATTCCTAGTTTTAGGAGTATTATTTGGTTATTATAATCCTATTCCTACTAATATTATACTCATTTATCTATTAGTTTCTCTTGGATTATTGGGACTACTTTTTTGGTTGAACAAATCGTATTTTCAGTATAAATGGATTTTTCAATTAGTGAGTTATATTACAATTTTCGTTATTGGAATTGTAAATATCACTATTCAAGATAGTTCACATCAAAATGCACATTATTCACACTATAGATCTAATGAAAATCAAATACTTTTTCAGATAGATAAAGTGCTCAAACCTACTTTATATCACACTAAATATTATGCAAGAGTTTTACAAATTGATTCTATACAATGTGAGGGTGAAATTCTATTAAATATTAAGAAAGACAGTATCGAAAAAACATTACGAGTCGGTGAAATCTATATCACAAAATCAAAATTACATGAAATAAACAAGCCTTTAAATCCCTATTCATTTGATTACAGTAATTATTTGAAAAAACAAGGGATATTACATCAAATATCTGTTGAAAACACTTCGTTGTTAGCAATTGACATAAAAATTAATGGACTAAAAATATATGCAGCTCGTTGGCGAGATAAAATTCAAAATTCACTACATAAGTATCCTTTTCAAGATAATGAAATGGCTATCATCAATGCTATTGTATTAGGACAAAGACAAAGTATTTCAAAGGATTTATTAGAGAGTTATGCGGGAGCGGGAGCTATTCATATTTTAGCAGTATCTGGATTGCATGTAGGAATTCTCTTCTTACTATTGAGTTTTTTGTTTTCGCCTTTAGAAAAACTGCCTTATGGTAATCATATTAAAACATTACTAATCGTTCTAGTTCTTTGGGGCTTTGCTTTATTAACGGGCTTAAGTGGCTCAGTCGTAAGGGCAGTATCGATGTTTACTTTTATTGCCATAGGATTGTCAATTAGAAATCAAAGAAGTTCTGTGTTACACGCTCTCATAACTTCATTTTTTATATTGGTTTTAATTCATCCATTATTTATCTTTGATGTAGGTTTTCAAATGAGTTATGCAGCAGTTTTAGGGATAGTATTATTATATCCAAAAGTTAATGCTCTTATTCCTAGGATGAAGTGGTTAATCCCTCGAAAAATATGGCAATTATTTAGTGTTTCTGTAACGGCCACAATTGGTACATTACCAATTAGTTTGTATTACTTTCATCAATTCCCAGGATTATTTTTCTTATCAAATATTGTCATTGTGCCTTTTTTAGGAATTATTATGGGAGTAGGAATTTTGGTGGTTATTCTTTCTTTATTTCAGTTCTTACCCAGTTTTATAGTTCAAATATATGCTGGTGTCTTGTCATTGATGAATGCTTTTATTGAGTGGGTTGCTCACCAAGAACAATTTCTATTTAAAAATATTTCCTTTTCTGTTTTTGCGCTTATAGCGAGTTATTTTGTTATAGCTATGGGTTATCGTTGGTGGATTGAAAGAAAAACCGCTCGGCTGTTCACTTTTTTAATTGCTATTGTGTTATTACAAGGGGTATTTATTTTTGAAAAGCACCAAACAGAAACAATCGATGAACTAATTATTTTTCATAAAGCAAGGGAAAGTATTTATGGGATAAAAGAAGGGAACAAAGTTCAAATTTTGCATTCTTTTGATAGTATTAAAGATGGTAGAATACGATTTATAAATAATTATAAGGTTGGATTAAGCATCAAGGAATTAAAGTTTGTACAACCCATACCAAATGTTATGATGTATAATAAGAATACTATTTTAATAGTGGATAGTTTAGAAGTCTATCAAGATATTCCTTTTAAACCAAATATAGTCCTTTTACGACAATCACCTAGAATAAACTTGGAACGATTATTACAAGAATACCAACCTAAAACACTCATTGCAGATGGTTCTAATTATAAAAGTTATGTTTCGTCTTGGAGAGAAACTTGTTTGCGAAATGATGTGAAATTTCATTATACTGGTGTTGAAGGAGCATATGTTCTCAAGCAATAAATTGAAGTAAAAGATTATTATATATTTGTTTAAAACTAGAATGAATGAAAAAAACAACTTCTACTTCGCTAAATTCTGAACTTGAGATGGCTTGGAACTTTGTTGAAAAAACAGATAGAAATATCTTTTTAACAGGAAAAGCAGGTACAGGTAAGACTACTTTTTTACATAAAATAAAGCAAGAGTCTTTAAAAAGATTGGTTGTTGTAGCTCCGACAGGTGTTGCTGCCATAAACGCCAAAGGTGTGACTATTCATTCGTTTTTTCAAATGCCTTTTGGCCCTATAATTCCTGATGGTTCTCAATTTAAGAATACGGGTAATTATAAAATGAAATTTAGTAAACGAAAGATTGATATCATCCGATCTTTAGATTTATTGGTCATTGATGAAATTAGTATGGTTCGAGCCGATTTACTCGATGCTATTGACTTAGTTCTTAAGCGTTACAAAGACCGAAATAAAGTCTTTGGAGGTGTGCAAGTACTCATGATTGGTGATTTACAACAACTCTCTCCTGTCGTTAAACCTAATGATTGGAGCATTCTTAAATCTTACTACGATACCGCCTATTTTTTTAGTAGTAAGGTCTTTCAACAAGCCAATGCTATTAGTATTGAACTTAAACACATCTATCGTCAAGATAATGAGAAATTTATAGGTATTCTCAATGAGATAAGAACCAACAAGTTAACACAAAAATCAGCTGATGAACTAAACCAACGCTACCAACCCGAATTTGTTCCTATAAAAAATGATGGCTATATCACTCTAACCACACATAACAATCGGGCAAATAATATGAATGAGATGGAGTTGAACAAACTCACCAATAAAAGCTTTTATTACAAAGCTCAGATAAAAGGTAGATTCCAAGAAAACACCTATCCGACTCACGAAAAATTAGAACTAAAAGTAGGCGCACAAGTCATGTTTATCAAAAATGATAGTTCACATGAAAAAAGATACTATAATGGTAAAATAGGGAGCATCACTTATTTAGATAAAAAGGAAGTGATTGTTCATTGTCCCGATGATGATTCAACTATTGTGACCACACCTGAAGTTTGGGAAAATATAAGTTACTCTATCAATCAGGACACCAAAGAAATATCTGAAGAGTTATCTGGCTCATTTTCACAAATGCCACTACGCCTTGCTTGGGCAATTACAATCCATAAAAGTCAAGGTTTAACTTTTGAAAAAGCGATTATTGATGCCGAAGCGTCTTTTGCACACGGGCAGACGTATGTTGCACTTAGTCGATGTAAAACTTTAGAAGGAATCATTTTAAAAAGTAAGATTAGTGATAGCAGTATCATCAATGATAATCGAGTAGAATTATTTACTGATAATGTTGCTGCAAACCAACCTGATAAAAAGGCATTAGATAATTCACAAAAAATCTATCAACTAAATCTGATTGAAGAACTCTTTAGTTATCACGCTTTTTTATATCCTGTAAAACGACTTATCGATATCTATTATCAGAATAAAACTAGTTTAAAAGGAACTATTATTGATCCGCTATTGCTTATCAAAGATAAAGGGATTATAGAATTACTCAAAGTGAGCAATAGCTTTAAAATACAACTTAAAGAACTAACAACTGAGATATTAGAACCAGAAAACAGCTTATTAATTCAAGAACGACTTAAGAAAGCTATTGACTATTTCATCAAATATACCAATGAAAAAATAAGTAAACCTTTAGAAGAATTAACCTATACCACAGATAACAAAACGGTTAAAAAAGATTTTAAAAAACAACTAAAAATTCTAGAGGATCTACTCTCTTATAAACAATTTTGCCTCACAGGTTTATCAGATGGATTTACAACAAAAAAATATTTAAAGTTACGTGCCGAAGCAGTTTTACAAGAAGTTGAACCTACAAAAACACGTAAAGAATACAAGGACACAACGGAACATCAAGAACTATTTGAGCAGCTCCGTGAATTACGTATGATTATTTCTCATGGAGAATCTATTCCACCTTTTCAAGTATTCACTCAACACACTTTATATGAACTATGTGAATTTTTTCCTATTACAGAAAAACAGTTACTAGCTATAAATGGAATGGGAAAGATTAGAGTTAAGAAATATGGCGGTGAAATATTAGATGTTATTCAAGATTATGTTATAAAAAATAAGTTAAAATCTAGGAAAGTTCAATCAAAAAAACCAAAACAAGAAAAAGGAATTTCGCAAAGAGAATCATTTAACCTTTTTAAAAGGGGCTTAAATATAATTGAAATTGCAACCAAAAGAGGTTTTGCTCAAACTACAATTGAAGGGCATCTTTCTGAATTTATTCTAACAGGAGAAATTGCTATTACAGAACTAATTTCAAAAAAAAGATATTTAGCACTTCGAAAACTTCTAGAAAAAACAAAATTTGAAGGTTTATCAGATTTGAAAAACAAAATTGATGATAAATATTCCTATGGTGAATTACGTATGCTGATGAAAGATCTTGAGTATAGAAACAAAAAAGTTTAGTAAATTATATTTTATAGATTTACCATAAAAATAAAAGCTGCTGAAAGTTTTAACTTTTAGCAGCTTTCAATTTAGTTTAAGTGTTTTTAATATTTATTTATTCCTTTTTTTAACCAATTGTAAAAATCTTCAATATCTGAATTATAGGAATAAGGAGTAATCAACTCCTTTTCATCATGATTTAGCATCACATAATAGGGTTGTGTATTTGTTTTATACTTTACAGTTTGGAATTCACTCCATTTGTTACCTACTGTTCTTATCTTTTTACCTGTAATTTCAGATGTGTATTGTTCTTCTTTGGGAAGCTGTTCTTTAAAATCAACAAAAAGTGAAATCAATACTACTTCATTGTCCAAGACTCGTAAAACTTTGGGGTCTGCCCAAACATAATCTTCCATCTTACGACAGTTAACACAAGCTTTTCCTGTAAAATCAAGTAGCACAGGCTTATTTGTACTTTTGGCATAAGCCATTCCTAAATCATACTCTTCAAAACTTACAATATCATGTGGTCCAAGATGTGCTCCTTCAGGTAGTTTTTTCTTTGATTTTTTTAATTTTGTGAAACCTACTCCATAGGGTGATTCAGCATATTTTAATGGTGGTGGAAAACCACTAATTAATTTTAGAGGTGCTCCAAATAATCCTGGGATTAAATAGAGTGTAAATGCTAATGATAATAAACCTAATGAAAAACGACTTACAGAAATTCGAGAACTATCATCGTCATGAGGTAATTTGATTTTCCCAAATAAATAGAAAGCTAAAGTGCCAAAAACAGCTATCCATATAGCAACGAATGCCTCACGTTCAAACCAATGTAAATCTAATACAAGATCAGCATTTGATAAGAATTTAAATGCAAAAGCTAATTCTAAAAATCCTAAAAATACTTTTACAGTGTTTAACCATCCACCTGATTTTGGCATAGCATTCAACCAACCAGGAAACGCAGCAAATAATGTAAATGGTAAAGCTAAAGCAATTGAGAAACCAAGCATACTAATAATTGGTCCTATACCACCTGAAGTTGCTGAAGCTGCCAGAGCCGTTCCAACAATAGGTAAAGTACAAGAGAATGATACTATCGCTAAAGCTAGTGCCATTAAGAAAATGCCGATGTAGCCACCTTTCTTGTCAACACCTTGGTCTACTTTTGTACCCCATGAACTAGGTAGCATTATTTCGAAAGCACCCAAAAATGAGAAAGCAAATACGATAAGAATTAAAAAGAAAATAAGATTAAATCCGACACTAGTTGAAAACTCATTCATTGTATCAGCGCCAAAGATACCAGTTACGAAGCTACCTATAGCTACATATATTGCTACAATTGAGATACCGTAAACTATCGCATTTTTAATACCCTTTGCCTTGCTTTTACTTTGTTTAATAAAAAAGCTTACTGTCATAGGTATCATTGGGAATACACAAGGCGTTAAAAGAGCGGCGAATCCACCCAGGAAACTCAAGAAAAATATAGTCCACAAACCTTTATTTTTCTTTTTCTTGTTTTCTGTTGAAGTAGTAATAGTTTCTTCGGTTATTTCAGCTACCGGCATGTTTTCAATAGTAGTAGTTGCTTTTGACAGGTCAAAATTAAAAGTCTCCTGTATTTGGATACAAACTTCTTTACAAGCTTGTCCATAAACAGTTACTTCAATATTATTTACATCAGCATTAAGCAACTTAATGGGTTGCTTTAACATTGCATTGTGGGAAAAGAATATTTCTTCTTTACCAAAAGTTTTATTAAAAGCTTTTTCAGTAGGACTTTCTAAAGCTTTCCCCTCAAAAGTAAATAGCGAATCAGCTTCATCACTGTAAAATTCTATAGGTAAAGAGGCTCCATCTGGATTGTATTGTGAATACAAATGCCACTGCTCTTCGATGGTAGCTTTAAACACCAAATTGTATTCAGTGTCAGATACTCTTTCTACACTAGAAGTCCATTTTACAGGTTCTTCCATTTGTGTTAAATTTCCAATTTGTGCAAAAGAAAATGTAATCCAAAAAAGTGCTATTATGCTAAGAATTCTTTTCATCTTGTGATGTAATTTTAATGATTTTAGTTGTGTTTTTTGTTATTTTAAATCGGTTATCAAGCCGTTTATCAATAACCCAAATAATTTTGTTTTGAGCATCGCAAAGTAACCAAATTTTTTCTTTCTCTAAACGTGATAATTTTAAGTCAATAAAAAAATCACTTAATTTTTTCTTTCCTTTAATCCCTAATGGATAGAAATAGTCGCCTTTTTGCCATTTTCTTACAAAAAGTGGAAAGTTTATTTTTGATTTGTCAATATATTCAACATCTTTTACCCCAAGGTCAATTTTCTGAAAATCAACTGTTTCAATTTTGTATTTAAAATTTTTAATGTTGAACTCTTTATCTACCAGTCTTTTTTCTATTTTCTTTTCACCATTTTCTTTCTGTGATAAAACTAAAAATTCTCTATCTTTTAATAAGGAATGAGTTTTAGAAAAAACTTGTTTTCCTGATTGAGCAGTTATTAAGTCATTTATATCATTCCATTCTGTAAAACCATAATTTTTCAATAATTCATATATAATGGCTTTAACATTTGATAAGTTTAATAACTTTTTTAACGAAATGTAAACCAAATCATTGTGTACTTTCCAAATTTTAGGTTTTATCGATAAAATATAATCATCGACTAAAGCTTGACTTTCTTTTAAGTGCTTTTGACTTTTTGAAAAAGCCTTTTTAAAATCGGGATTTATATCCTCTAGAATTGGAGCTAATTGATGTCGTATCTTATTACGTAAATATTTAGAAGTAGCATTTGAAGCATCTTCTCGCCATGTTAGTTTATTTAGTTGAGCATATTCTAAAATTTCATCTCTTGAAAAAGCTAATAATGGGCGAATAATTTTATCATTTTGTTGTGGAATACCTGTTAAGCCTTTTAATCCAGAGCTTCTGTTCAGATTGATAAAAAAGGTTTCGATATCATCGTCTAGATGATGAGCGGTTAATATGAAATCATATTTATGTTTTTGTAATAAACTATCAAACCATTGGTATCTAATTTCTCTTGCAGCCATCTGAATAGATAGTTTGTTTTTAGCCGCATAGCTCTCGGTGTCAACAGTATGTATAAAAACAGGAGTTTGCAATCCAGTTCCAAAATCCTTAACAAAGAGCATATCTTGATCACTTTCTTGATTTCTTAATTGATAATTTACGTGTGCCAATGAGAAAGTAAATTCAAGTTTATGAAGTAAATGTGTTAGGACGATACTGTCTATTCCTCCCGAAACAGCAATTAAAAGTTTTGCTTTTTTGAGAAAGGATAAATTATTTTGAATATGTTGAATAAATTGGTCAATCATAAAAAGCAAAATTAACTTTTTTTTGTATCTTTATAAAAGGATATTTAAAACTCTTTTATTATGAAGAAAATAGCCAAACTTAAAGCACATAAAGAGGCGGATAAACGTAAAAAATTTGGTAAAAAGGTTCTTAAAATCATTCCTGAGTTAAAACCTTATGTGCGTCATAGGATATATTTGGCTGAAAGCATGGGAATAATCCATGAAAATATGTTTCGTTCAACGGGTATTATTAATGATGCTATTATTAAACTTTATGAAAGTGATATTTCACAATTGACTTCTTCTACAGATTTAAAGATCAAGATGTTTTCACTAGTTAAAGAACGTTTGGATCAAATATACAAAAAAGAGGCTTGGCATCAGAATTCAATAAGTACAGATAAAATATTACACCAAGAATTAAATAAACTCAAAGAAAGATATACAATTGATGCCGATGGAGATTTTGTAATGAAAGAAGAGCTTACAGATATATCATATAAACAACGGGATTTTATTCCTCAGTTATTTTTATATGATGATACAGTACAGAGTGTTAAAACGGCATTTGACATAGATTTTATGGATGAAGAAAGAAAAACAGTATACACAGGTTTGTATCGTTCCCTTTCTTTAGAAGCATCAAATGTAGTTGATTTACATGTATTTGGAAGATTAAATACAACAGAGATTGCACAAATAAAGAATGCTGATGAACCTAGTATTAGAGAAATAATTTTACAAGTAAAAGATACTATTCAACGGATTATTACACATAAGAAAGATTTATAATTATTCCATAAAATTTGGATCTAACTCAGCTCCTAAATGAAAATCTAAATCAATTAAATTATCTGAAAAACTATCCAAATTCTTGCGTTTATCAAGCAATGTATCTATAGCTTTCACCGCTTTATCTAATCTAGTTTTCATATCACCTTTTAAAAGGATATAGTTCTTTTGATGTGATTGTAAAGCATTTTCAAAAGCATTAAACATTTCTTGACGTTGACCAGGACGATCACGTAAGTCGTCAGCTTCCCAAGGAGTATCTATATAAGTTAATAAGTATAAATCGTATTTGTTTTCTCGTGCCGCTTCATCTAATTTTGGATCAACAAAACCGCCATAATACTCTTGAGAATAAACCTTGGTTTCTAATAAATCTGTATCACAAATAAGTACTTTATCCGCTTTTTTTACCAACTCATTTTCTAGGCGTATTTGCCCTATTGCAATAGGAATTAAATCTTTATTCTCACACGTTTTTCGCTCATTATTCCATTTGTCTTGTAGATATTCGCGTGCATACTCAGCTACCCAAACGGTATTGTAGTGACGAGCTAATTGTTTAGAAAGTGTTGTTTTACCAGTAGATTCTGGGCCAAACAACACTACTTTTATAATGTTTGCTTCTTCTTGTCTAAGGTTTTTTTCCATTCTTTATATCCTAAAATTGCTAATATTAAAAATATACTGTATTGAATTCCTGTAAATCCATATCCTTTTACGAAATATAAAGGTATAGAAACAATATTTACGGCAATCCAAAATGTCCAGTTTTCTAATTTTTTATTTGCCATCAACCACATTGCAGCAAATGCTGCTCCTGTTGTAAAAGTATCTAAAAATGGGGTTGCTGTTCTAAAATCGGCTAAACGACCTGAAGTTAATTTTTCAATAGCATAGTTTACAGATTCTGTAAAGCCCAGATTATTTGGCATCACATTATAATATCTATAAACAGCAATCACAAAAACAGATGTAAATACAAAAATACCGAATGTTTTTAGTTTATCAATTTTATTCACTCTTGTTATAGGAATATGATGTGCATTATCATCGATAATCTTACTCCACATATACCAACCATAAATGCTCATCATTGTATAATAAATATTGATAATCAAATCACCATATAAACTCCATTGTGACAATAAGTAAACATATATTCCCGTACTGATAATACCTGTTGGAAAAACTAAAATATTCTCTTTTTTTGCATAAAAAACACTGATTACCCCAAAAAGAGCAGCTATAAATTCTAAAAGAATATTAAAAGTTGAGGCTTCTTGATAGGGTTCTAGAAAGAATTGAATTATTGTATCCATAGGTAATTTACAAATTTTCTAAAAGTAATTCATTATTCTCAAAAGCTGTACCAATTACTACCATCGTGGCACCAGCTTTATAAGCTGTTAGTAATTGTTTGGTTGTGCGAATACCGCCACCAACTACAATTGGACTTTGAACATTTTGGTTTATTTGTTGAATTATTTCTGGTGGAACAACTTTTTGCGCTCCACTACCTCCATCTAAATAGACTAATTGGTGTCCCATCATTTCTCCTGCTAAAGCTGTAGCCATAGCAATTTCGGGTTTATGACGAGGAATAGGTTTACTATTACTAATATAAGATGCAGTAGTTTCGCGTCCACTTTCTATTAATAAATAACTGGTAGAAATCACTTCTAAATCAGTTTGTTTAAGTAAGGGTGCTGCTACGACCTGATTTCCAATTAGAAATTCAGGATTTCGACCTGAGAGTAAGGACAAAAACAGAATACCATCTGCATTATCACTAATTTGCATGGCATTTCCAGGAAATAGAATTACTGGAATAGAAGTGTTTTTTTTTATCTCAAGAATAAGGGTATCTAAAATATTAGTAAACAACAAACTTCCACCTACTAAAATAAAATCGACTTTATGCTTATTAATTTTTTCAATCTTTTCTGCAACTTGATTAAAAACTAATTTGTCCGGATCTAATAAAATAGCCAACAATTGCTTATTTTCTTTTTTAGCTTTTTTTATATGGGTCAGTAATGAATTATTCATTTATCTTGGCGTAATAATATTCATCTAAAATTTGATTATTTTTAAATACAGCCTTTCGTTTGATGCATTCTAAAATAAATCCGTTTTTTTCAACACTTTCATCGAGGCTTCATTGTGTTCAAAAACACCAGCAAAAATTCGTGTCAAATGTAAGCTTTCAAATCCATATTTGACAATCATTGCAATAGATTTACTTGCAATGCCTTTATTCCAATATTTCTCCCCCACATAATATCCAAGTTCGGCTGTTTTGATATATACATCAGGTTGTGAATGAATACCAATACTACCTACTAAATTTCCTTTATAAATGATGCCGAAAATTCCTTTAATTACTCCATTTATATTTTTATTAATGAACTCCTTAGCATCGTTTATTGAATAAGGATGTGGAAAAAGATCTCTCATATTATTAGCAATCTTAGCATTATTAGCATTTAATGCCAAAGCTTTTGCATCAGAAAGAATATAAGGTCGTAGTAGTATGTTGCCTTCTTGTAATTCCATTATCAGCTAGTTGGTAGCATAAACCAATGTAAATCCATCTAATTGTTCAAAGAATATTTGATAGACTTCATAAAAATTATCTTTTTTAATCCAACCTCGGGTTTTTTTGTCGGATAATTTAAAGGGCTCAATTGGTAGGTGATGCTTAAATAGTAAACCACCATCAGGGTGAATTTTAAATAGACTTTCTTTAGCTCCCCAAACTACAGTTAAAAACTCAATTACATTTTCTTCTGCCATAAAATCATATTCATCAGCAACAAATTTCGGAGCTATCTTAATAATTTTTTTTCGATTTTTTTCGATGTCTATTCCTATTTCATAATCACTTATAGCTATGGCAGAAAAGGTAAAAGAATGGGTGATAGATATATGTTTTCCATCTTTTAAATGAGGTTTGCCATCATCGGTGTAAAATAAGTCATGATCAGTATAACCAGCTTCACGTAATAAATGTCGAACACTTAAAAATCCCTTTTGATGTAATTCAGATCTCATGCCATTGATTCTATTTAAACTCCGTTTGGTTAAGTTTAATCCAAGGAGTAAATCTGATTTAGATTCTACAATACTCCAAACTAAAATTTGGGTGTGAGAATCATGTTGTATTTTTTTAAATAAAGGCATAAAAGATTGAAAATTTCTCTAAAGCTTATAATCACTTTTTAAATTTCAGTATATTAACACATCAATAAATCCACATTAATGTTTACTTTTGCAAAAATCAAACAAATATACAATTATGGGTTCAGATACCACTACTTTTATAAAATATAAAGTAAAAGACATTAACTTAGCTGAATGGGGGCGTAAAGAAATTACACTAGCCGAAGCAGAAATGCCGGGTTTAATGAGTCTGCGTGAAGAATATGGAAGTATCAAACCATTAAAAGGATCACGTATTGCAGGATGCCTACATATGACTATACAAACAGCTGTATTAATTGAAACTTTAGTAGAATTAGGAGCCGAAGTTACTTGGAGTTCTTGTAATATATTCTCTACACAAGATCATGCCGCCGCTGCAATTGCTGCTAAAGGTATATCAGTTTATGCATGGAAAGGGATGACGGAAGAAGAATTTGATTGGTGTATTGAGCAAACCTTATTTTTTGGTGAAGAACAAAAACCACTTACTTTGATTTTGGATGATGGAGGTGACCTTACTAATATGGTGTTGGATAAATTTCCAGAATTAACCAAAAACATCAAAGGGCTATCCGAAGAAACCACAACGGGTGTTCATAGATTATATGAAAGAATGGAAAATGGTACGTTGCCTATTCCTGCAATCAATGTAAATGATTCAGTTACTAAATCAAAATTTGACAATAAATATGGTTGTCGTGAAAGTGCAGTTGACGCTATACGTCGTGCCACAGATTTAATGCTGGCTGGAAAAGTTGTAGTCGTTGCAGGATATGGTGATGTTGGTAAAGGTACAGCAGCATCTTTTAAAGGATCAAATGCACGAATAATCGTTACAGAAATTGATCCAATATGTGCTTTACAAGCTGCGATGGAAGGATTTGAAGTGAAAAAAATTGATGATGCTATATTTGAAGCTGATATTGTTATTACAGCAACAGGAAATAAAAATATTATACAAGCCAAACATTTTAAAGCACTCAAGGATAAAGCAATCGTTTGTAATATTGGCCATTTTGATAATGAAATTGACATGAAATGGTTAAATGATAATTACGGTCACACAAAAGATACCATCAAACCACAAGTTGACTTATACAACATTGATGGTAAAGAAATCATTGTATTAGCTGAAGGACGTTTAGTAAATTTAGGCTGTGCTACTGGACATCCAAGTTTTGTTATGAGTAATTCATTTACAAACCAAACTTTAGCACAGATAGAATTATGGAAATATCCTGAACGTTACAAAAATGAAGTTTATGTGCTACCAAAACATCTAGATGAAAAAGTAGCTCGTTTGCATTTAGAAAAATTAGGCGTTGAATTAGATGAATTAACCGAAGAACAAGCTAACTATATAGGTGTAAAAAAAGAAGGACCCTATAAGCCTGATTATTATAGATACTAGTTGAAAGTATAAAGTTGAAAGTTCACTTTTAGCTTTTGACTTCAAACTTTTAACTAAATAGGGAGAGGTGGCCGAGTGGTCGAAGGCGCACGCTTGGAAAGCGTGTGTATGCCTAAAGCGTACCGAGGGTTCGAATCCCTTCCTCTCCGCAAAGAAATCCTACAATGAAGTTGTGGGATTTTTTATTGCTTTCTGCGTCAAAAATTCATTTTTGTAAGCAGAAAGCAATAAAAAAGACCAAGTCACGCTTTAGCGTGCTAGGATTTCATTGTAGGATGCCCTCATTAGGGATCAGCGACCATAGGGAGCTAATCCTTATGAGA
>JAUVBX010000070.1 GCA_030590985.1 Lutibacter sp.
AAGAAATAAATTTAGCTAATGGAATTCATTTATGGTCTACTTCTCGGAGCAATTGTAGTAGGAATTGTATTTTACTTTTATCGCTCATTCTTTGTGAAAAATAAGACTGAAGAACAATCGGTTATCTTATTAGAAAAAATTAGAAATGTTTCCAAACTAATTACGGTCGAAAGTGATTTTTCAGAGATTATGCACTATTCTGATGCTAAAAATATCTTACTCAATTTAGTATCAAGCCATAAAAAAGCTATCGTATTAGCAAACTCGAAGGTAATGGTGGGTTTTGACATGAAACAAATCCGTATTAATCCTGATCTTAAACGTAAATTATTGACAATTACATACTTCCCCAAACCTATCGTTTTAAGTATTGAAACTGATGTTGAGTATTATGATGTGAAAAATGGGTTATTTAATAAATTTGAAGCTAAAGATTTAACCCAACTCAATAAGAAAATTAAAGAGAATATTGAAAATAAAATCCCTGAAAGCGGAGTCTTACAAACTGCAAATGAAAAAGCCTTAGAAACAGTAAAAATGATTGAACAAATTGTAGATACTTTTGGGTGGAAACTTTCTTATTCAGAACTACAATTACCTATCGAACCTAAAATAAAAAGTATTGATAAAAAACAAGCTTAATATAAGTCGTTTTAACAGACGTAAAAAACCAAATTACAAAAGAGCTCTAGTTTTGTTGTTTATATTGATACTGGTAATATATCTTTATATTTATGCTGATTCATTATTGGAAGGTTTTTTTGAAAATTAAACTAAAAATATAGTAGTAACTTTTTCATCAAAATCTGAATTTCCTTTCCATATAAAAATACTAAATGCTAGATTTGTTGAATCATAATTAGAGAAATTCATAAGTTTTTATTATAAAAAGTATTAAGAATTAAGAAAAAACTCAATCCTGTAATTTCAGGAGTAAAAGCTTATATTTGCGAAACATTATTAAGAATTAAGAATAAGCGCAAAGCAAAAAATAAAATGACCCTAATAAAATCAATCTCTGGAATTCGCGGAACTATAGGAGGTGAAGTTTCCAATAATTTAACCCCGTTAGATGCTGTTAAATTTGCCGCTGCTTACGGTGTATGGCTTCAAAATAGACACAAGGACAAAAACCGATTAAAAGTTGTTATCGGTAGAGATGCCAGAATCTCTGGAAGAATGATAAGTAGTTTAGTATCAAATACATTAGTAGGTTTAGGTATAGATGTCGTAAACGCAAGTTTATCAACGACACCAACGGTAGAAATTGCTGTCACTTTAGAAAATGCTGATGGAGGTATTATCATCACAGCTTCTCATAATCCTAAACAGTGGAATGCTTTAAAATTATTGAACGAAAAAGGAGAGTTTCTTAATGCCATAGAGGGTGAAAAGATATTAAATTTAGCGAAAGTTGGTGATTTTAATTTCGCTTACATTGATGATTTAGGCGGTTTTATTAAGAAAACTGATTTTATTGAAAAACATATAGAAACGGTTTTAGCTCTCGACTTAGTAGATGTTGAAGCTATTCAAAAAGCAAAATTTAAAGTTGTTGTGGATGGTGTTAATTCAACTGGAGGTATTGCTATTCCCGCACTACTTGAAAAACTTGGAGTTGAAACTGTTAAGCTTTATTGCGATCCTACTGGTGAATTTCCTCACAATCCAGAGCCTTTAGAAGAAAACCTTAAAGACATTGCTAAATTGGTCGTAACAGAAAAAGCTAACTTAGGTATTGTCGTTGATCCTGATGTGGATCGTTTGGCAATTGTTAATGAAGATGGAAGTATGTTTGGTGAGGAATACACTTTGGTTGCATGTGCCGATTATGTTTTAAGTAAAACATCTGGTAATACTGTATCAAATCTTTCCTCATCAAGAGCATTGCGAGATATAACCCTAAAACACAAAGGTATCTACACGGCGAGTGCCGTTGGCGAAGTAAATGTGGTTGAAGAAATGAAAAAAACTAAGGCAGTTATTGGTGGTGAAGGAAACGGTGGTATTATATATCCTGCATCACATTATGGACGTGATTCTCTAGTCGGTGTTGCATTATTCTTATCACATTTGGCACATAGTAAATTATCGTGTAAAGAATTGAGAGCCACCTACCCAAATTATTTTATGAGTAAAAAGAAAATTCAACTCACACCTGAAATAAATGTTGATACTATTTTAAAAGAAATGAGTATTCGTTATAAAAATGAAGAAATTAATACCATTGATGGTGTTAAAATTGATTTTGAAAATGAGTGGGTACACCTTCGTAAATCAAATACAGAACCTATTATTCGAATTTATACTGAAAGTGATTCGCAAGAAAATGCAGATGCTTTAGCCAAAAAAATCATGAAAGAGATTCAGGAAATTACATTAAACTAATTGAATTTACACCATGAGCAAATTAGAAAAATACTTTCAAGCTTTTAGAAATCAAATTATTGGTATAGGTCAAACTTTTGTATCACCTTATGGAGAAAAAGAAATTATCTATACTGATTGGACAGCTAGTGCACGTCTATATCGCCCAATAGAAGAAAAAATTATTAACGATTTTGGTCCTTTTGTTGCCAATACACATACAGAAACCTCATTTACAGGTTCTGTTATGACACAAGCTTATCACAAAGCAAGAGAAATCATTAAAAAACATGTAAATGCTTATGATTCTGATGTATTGATAATGGAAGGCTCGGGTATGACGGGCGTAATTAATAAATTTCAAAGAATTTTAGGTTTAAAAATTCCTGAATTACTCAAAGATTATACGCAAATACCTGAAGAGCTCAGACCTGTAGTGTTTATCTCTCACATGGAACATCATTCTAACCAAACTTCATGGTTAGAAACTATTGCCGATACGATCGTTATTCCGTATGATAGTACTGGCTTAATAGATTATGAGGCTATTCAACCTTTATTTGATCAATATGCCAATCGTAAACTAAAAATTATTTCTGTTACGTCTGGTTCGAATGTTACCGGAATACAAACTGATTACCATCGTATTGCAAAAATTGCACATAAAAATAATGGCTTGTGTTTTGTTGACTTTGCTTGTACCGCACCTTATGTCGATATCAATATGCATCCTGATGATACATCCTATTTAGATGCCATTTTCTTTTCGCCACATAAATTTTTGGGTGGACCGGGTACACAAGGGGTTTTACTTTTTAATAAAAAATTATATAAAAATTTTGTTCCAGATAATCCAGGTGGCGGAACTGTAACGTATACCAATCCTTGGGGTGAACATGATTATGTAAAAGATATTGAAGTTCGTGAAGATGGAGGAACACCTGGGTTTTTACAAACAATAAGATCAGCCCTAGCTATTCAACTTAAAGAAAAAATGGGAGTTAATAATATTTCAAGAAGAGAACATGAGATTAATGAGTATATTTTTGAAAAACTAGAAACAATTCCCAACATACATCTCTTAGCCAAACAACACAAAAATCGACTCGGAATTTTTTCTTTTTTTATTGATGATATTCATTTTAATTTGGTGGTGAAACTCTTAAATGACCGTTTCGGAATTCAAACTCGGGGTGGCTGTTCTTGTGCAGGAACTTATGGTCATTTCTTATTACATATCGATAATAAGACATCTCGTGAAATAGAAGAACAAATAAAAGAAGGAAAACTATTAGAACGCCCAGGATGGGTTAGAATGTCTATTCATCCTACTTTAACAAATAAAGAAGTTGAATTTGTATGTGATAGCATTAAAGCCGTAGCCGAAAATCATAAAATATGGGGAAAAGACTACTCTTATGTATCTGAAATTAATGACTTTGTGCATTTCTCAAAACCCAATAATGAAATAAAACTTGTTACTAAGTGGTTTCAAATGTAAAAAAGACCATCTTTTAGAGATAGCCTTTTTTCAATAATTCTTTGTTGTTTCGATTACTTGTTAACTATAATTTTCCGTAGCATATAATCATGTGTATTGTTATTTGAAATTTTCATATAGTATACACCGTCGGTTAAGTTTGTTAAATTTATTAAAGTAGTTTGTTCATTTATTATTCCTATAATTACTTGTTGGCCTAGCGTATTAATTACAGAATAAGTAAACTCACTAGATGTATTTTTTAATTGCACATAAATAATTCCATTCGTTGGATTTGGAAAAATACTAATACTACCTGCTAGATATTCATCTACATTCATAGATGCATAGTAACTATCTATAAAATCAGGGTTTGTATTTAATGGATCTAACCAATCTTTTAATCGGGTTGAAGAAGATGTTCCGTCCCAAGAAATACCGAGTCGTCCATAATAATCATATTGTCCATTATCATTTGTACCTGAACAAGCAGCTAGTCCACCATAAAGTTGTCCAACTACCCTACCATCCTGATCAAATAAAGGAGAGCCAGATGAGCCTCCTTCGGTGACTCCCAATTCCCAACCACCACCAGCAGTTGTAATTTCCCAAGTTTGAGCTCCAGCATTCACTCTTTTTATTACACCAGTATCATCACGACATATTTTCATAATATCTCCTAAAGGATGATGAATTCCCACTACAAAATCTGGATAAGTGTCTGATTTATCCCAACCTGTCCAAGTAAGATCCCAAGCAGTTGGTGGATCAGAATTAATCTCAACTAGACAAAAATCTGTTGCTGCATTTTTAGCTCTTAATGTTGCCCCACTTATTGTCATATAAGTAGGCCCCTGTGTGCTATTAGCAGTTGTTGCACAAACTGGATTAGGACTAATCCATTTAAAACGCATCGACCAACTAGCTGGATTCGATCCATCATAACAATGATTTGCTGTTAAAAAATAAGGGGTACTATCAAATGCAGTGTTGTTTACCAAACCACCAGAACAAATAAAACCATTATTCAAATTGAGAAAAGCTACTGAGTTTTTATTAAGATCTCTATGTGCTTCCCAATCAGCGCCTATCGGGCAATCAACATCGTGGTTACAATCTCCTGATTGGTTAAGTCTTTCTTGTAATTCACTCCATTGATGCTTATCAGCAGATCTATAACAATGAATAATACTCTCTATACTTAATTTACCTTCACCTGCTACTTCTTGTGGCTCGTAATACTCAATCCATAATTTATCTCCTTCTACAAACCAAGTCCCTAATATGCCACTTTCTTGATTTTGTGTATTAGTGTAAGCTCCTAACAAATCAGATTTAGATTCGTTGTACAGATATAATTTTGCTCCGACTGGTACATAAAATCGATTAAAGTTTACACTCATCTGAACAGCTCCAGGAGAATTAAATGCAATACGCCATATTTTATCTCCATTATCTAAAATCGTCCAACTACCTGAGTTGTGAAAATTATAATTTGCTTTAATAGGTACACCAACTCTGTATGGTACTCCCTGTTGTTTATCATTTACAATATCTTCTTGAATAAGCTTTTTAATATCAATTTCAGGGAAATTTATATAATCTACTGATTTTTTAATATTTAACATCCAGCTAAGTGGACTTCCTTCATTTGTTACCTGTGCTATCGCTACCACACTAAACAAAAGCATTACAATAAATGTACTTTTTTTCATCTTATTATTTTTTAATATATTGGAATTCAATTACAAATATACATATACTTTTATAGTACCCTTATAATCTAAAATATTATCAATTATTTTATAACAAAATACACAGATTCATTTACCTTAAATATTAACTTTAATATCCGTTTTTTTCTAATAAACAAACTGATTTATATCAATTATAGTATTTGTTTTTTTTAATTAGATTTGCACCTATATTTCTGTGATAAATTTATCCATATAAATGTGAATATTATTAATATCCAATATCAAAAAATTAATATCCTCATTTAATGTACTTCAATTAGTTTGTAATACAAATAATTGAAGTTTTTTTCATTGAAATATTATTTGTTAAATATTAATAGATATAAAAAAGAAACAACAACTATCTGAAACTAAATATATTAATTAAAAAGTATCTATATGAAAGTATGTATTCCTTTTGAAATAAACACGCATGAACCACGTGTTGCCGCAACACCCAAAACCGTTTTAAGGTTAATAAAACAGGGATTTGATGTGTATGTGGAAAATGACGCAGGGCTTAAGTCCAATTTTTCAAACAAAGACTTTACTGAATCTGGAGCTCAAATTTTATCATCAGCAAAAGAAGTTTATAAAACTGCTGATATCATACTCAAAGTTTTAGCACCAACCAGTGATGAAATTGAAATGATGCACAAAGGACAAGTAGTCTTAAGTTACCTTTGGCCAGCTCAAAACCCAGATTTACTTGAACAACTATCCAAAAAAGGAGTAAATGCCATTGCAATGGATGCTATTCCAAGGATTTCTAGAGCACAAAAAATGGATGTACTTTCATCCATGGCAAACATAGCAGGTTATAGATCGGTTATTGAAAGTGCTAATTACTTTGGCCGATTCTTAAACGGACAAATTACTGCTGCTGGGAAAGTTGATCCTGCTAAAGTCCTAGTTATTGGGGCTGGAGTTGCAGGTCTTGCAGCGATAGGAACTGCAAAATCTTTAGGAGCAATTGTTAGAGCCTTTGATACACGTATGGAAGTTGCAGAGCAAATAGAAAGTATGGGCGCTAAATTTCTAACTGTTGATATAGAAGAAGACGGAGCTACGGCTTCCGGCTATTCTAAAGTAATGAGTAAAGAGTTTATCAAAGCAGAAATGGCTTTGTTTAAACAACAAGCCTCTGAAGTAGATATCATCATTACAACAGCTCAAATTCCAGGCCGAGATGCACCAAAACTAATACTAGCAGATCATGTAGCTGCGATGAAATCAGGTTCAGTTATCGTAGATTTAGCAGCATCTTCTGGAGGAAATTGTGTTTTAACCAAAGATAATGAAGTTTACACTACGGATAACGGAGTAATTATTGTTGGAAAATTAGATCAACTACCTGCTCAAGCCAGTCAACTTTATGGAAATAATCTTTGCCATCTATTAGATGATATGGGCAAAGCTGAAAATTTCAATATAAATATGGAAGATGATGTGGTAAGTAGAGCTATGGTTACTTATGATGGTAAAATTAATTGGCCGCCAGAACCATTGCCTGTTAGTCCACAAAAACCTAAAACTGAGGAAACTCCTGTTGCAGTTGGTCCAACAACCGAAGAAATTGCAAAAAAGAAAGCAAAATCTACCGCTATTTCTTTAGCAATAATAGCTATTTTTCTATTTTTATTAGGAAAAGTTGCTCCTGCTGATTTTATGGGACATTTTACAGTTTTTGTACTTTCAATATTCGTTGGATGGCAAGTTATCTGGAACGTTTCTCATGCCTTACATACTCCTTTGATGGCAGTTACGAATGCAATTAGTGGAATTATAATAATTGGAGGACTTTTGCAAACGCAAAACAATCTATCAGATCCTATGACAATTATTGCAATTATTGCAATTTTTGTTGCCAGTATCAATATTGTTGGTGGATTCTTAGTTACTCATCGTATGTTAAAAATGTTTAGAAAATAAAATTATGATTACAGCACAAATACAAACAGCAGCATATTTATTTGCAGGTATATTATTTATACTAAGTCTTGGAGGTTTATCTTCTCAAGAATCTGCAAAAAAAGGAGTCTTTTATGGTATAATAGGTATGGCAATAGCTATCATATCTACCGTAATGGGCGCAGATGTAAATGGACATATTTACATTATTATTGCCATTGCAATCGCTTCAGTAATTGGAATACTGGTTGCAAGAAAAGTGGAAATGACATCCATGCCACAGTTAGTAGCTATACTACATAGTTTTGTAGGTTTAGCAGCAGTTTTAGTAGGTTTTGGATCTTATCTTGATCCACATACACAAACACTTATTGGTTCAGCACACACCATTCATTTAGTTGAGGTATTCATCGGAGTATTTATTGGAGCAATAACATTTACAGGTTCTATCATTGCTTGGGGAAAATTGGAAGGAAAAATCATGAGTAAACCATTGGTTTATCCAGGACGGCATGCAGTAAACATTATTTTAGTCATAATATCCATAGCTATGGGAGTTCTGTTTACAATGGCTCATGGTACTGATGGTATGTTATACTTATATGTGATGACAGCTATTGCTTCATTCATAGGAGTAATGTTAGTAATGGCTATCGGAGGAGCAGATATGCCAGTAGTTGTTTCAATGTTAAACTCTTATTCAGGATGGGCAGCTGCCGCAGCTGGATTTATGCTTGGAAATGATCTTTTGATTATCACAGGTGCTCTAGTGGGTAGTTCTGGTGCAATTCTTTCAATAATTATGTGTGAAGCGATGAATCGTTCTTTCCTTTCCGTTATTTTTGGTGGTTTTGGATCAACTCCTGTTGCTACTGGAGATCAAGAAATTGAAGGTGAAGTAACGGCTACCACTCACGAAGAAGTTGCCGAAATGCTTAAAGAAGCAGACAAGGTTTTGATTGTTCCTGGATATGGTATGGCAGTTGCCAAAGCACAGTATCCTGTTTATGATTTAGTTGAAATTCTTGAAAAAGAAGGTAAAAAAGTAACATTCGGAATCCATCCTGTTGCAGGTAGATTACCAGGACACATGAATGTACTTTTAGCTGAAGCAAATGTTTCTTACGATATTGTACTTGAAATGGAAGAAGCAAATGATGAAATGGCTGAAACT
>JAUVBX010000020.1 GCA_030590985.1 Lutibacter sp.
AAATCATGATGCTTTTGAGGTAGCAAAAGAAGTAGTACAAAAAACTAGAATAGTAAGAGATTTAGAAAAAGATGCCATGCCTGAGGATATTAGTAGGCTTGAAAATATTCAAGAATTACTCAATGGTGTTCAGGATTTTATTATAGTACAATCTGAATTGGAAGAAGGTGATGATTCACTCGCTGCCTTTTTAGAAAATGTTGCCCTTGCCACTGATTTCGATATTGATAAAAAGGAAACAGACGTAGTTACACTTATGACCGTACATATGGCAAAAGGTTTGGAGTTTCCCTATGTATATATTGCTGGCTTGGAAGAAGGATTATTTCCCTCAGCGATGAATATGAATACACGTGAAGATTTAGAAGAAGAACGAAGGCTGTTTTACGTAGCACTGACTCGAGCTGAAAAACAAGCTTACTTATTACATACGCAAATGCGTTTTAGATGGGGAAAACTTACGGATGGAGAACCTAGTCGTTTTTTAATTGAATTAGACGAAGCATATTTAGACGTCAGAACACCATTAAAAATAGAGACTAGAGAAAATCTCTTTTTAGATGCTGATATATTTGGAGATGTTCCTAAACAAAAAGTTCGTTATAAAAAACCATTACGAAAACCTGTCGAGCAGTTTAAACCACCTAAAAATTTAAAAAAAGTATCACATGCCACCTCTGCAAATACCAATTTATTTGACACCAAAATAATAGTTGGAAATATTGTTTCTCACAAACGATTTGGTACAGGAGAGGTTTTAAATGTCGAAGGTTCTGGATCCAACACAAAAGCAACTATAAAATTTAAAACAGATACTAAGAAGTTATTGTTGCAGTTTGCAAAATTAGAAATACTCAGTTAATAATTATTTATAAAATTTGCCCAAAGCAAAATTTAGATCATGTCTTTCTTACTAACACCAAATAGACAATATAGATTATATTTACAATTAAAAGGCTTTTTGTCAAATACTTATGCAAACAAAGTAGGGGAGTTGTTGAAATTGCCAAATTTTAGATTACCCGATATTACATTAAAAGAATCTGATATTTCACGTTTAGAAATGCCTGATAATTTACGATTGGGAAATCGATTGGAACGATTTTTTTCTTTTTTAATTCAAGAATCAAAACAATATGAACTTTTAGCTGAAAACATTCAAATAATTGAAAATAAACTTACTTTAGGTGAATTAGATTTTCTAGTTTTTGACACCTATACCAATCAAACTTTACATATTGAGTTAGGTGGAAAGGTATATTTGTATGATTTTAGAATTGAACAAGAACTCGCAAGATGGATTGGCCCCAATCGAAGAGATTCGTTATTAAATAAAACAAAAAAATTAGAAGAAAAACAGTTCCCATTGCTCTATACTGAGAGTACAAAAAAGATACTTCAAAAAAATAATATTGAGGTAGATTACATAGTTCAACAAGTATGTCTTAAGGCACGACTATTTTTACCTTTTGGAAGTATCGGAAAAATACCACCTTATATTTCAAAAAAAAACATTAAAGGATATTATGTTGACATTGCCACTTTTCTTGAATCAGATTTTAAGTCGTATAGTTATTTCATCCCTGAAAAACAAGATTGGATTGTCAGTCCTAAGTACGGAGAAAAATGGTTATCTCACACTGCAATTATTCCATTTATTGAAAGTGCATTACTTCAAAAGCAAAGTCCTTTAGTTTGGGTAAGAAAATCAGAAAATATATTCGAAACTATTATTGTAGTTTGGTGGTAATTTGCTTATTTAATGGCTATTGCTTTAATAAATAATTCGTTGTTTGCTCTGGGTTTGATAGAATTGTAAGCTATTTCGAGTATATCGATTTTGAATTTTTTCGAAAATTGTTTATTGTAGATATCCATATTTCCCCCAAATGGAGGATTTGTTCCGTTAAATTCAATAGCGAACAATAAACCGACAAGTTTACCATTATTTTTTAATAATTCAAATATTTTATCGACATAATCAGTACGGTTTTCACGTTTTAAAGAACTAAAAAATGTTTGTTCTATAATTAAATCATATTGTCCTGTATGTGCAAAAAAATCTTGTTTAATTATGTGAGATTTCGAAAAATTAGGGACACGTTTTACTAAATTATTTATGGGTTCATCCGCAAATTCTAAAACAAAAACTTCAGAAAAACCTTTATTATATAAATATTCGGCTTCGTATGCATTACCTGCTCCAGGTATTAATATTTTTATTGATTTATCTGAGAGTTGATCAATATATTCCTTTATAGGAGTAGATATATAGCCGATATCCCAACCTATTTTGTTTTCTAAGTATAATTTCTTCCAGTAAGTTTGGTTATAAGACATTCTTTATAATTGTTACGATTTTTTATAGCATATAATAATTTATTTTTCAGCTTTTTTCATCATCTCTATAGCCTTCGATATCTCTACGATCTTTTTTAGTAGGTCTCCCAGTTCCTTTTTTTCGATAATAAGATTTAGAATATTGTAATAGTTCTTTTTGTTCAAAAGCTTCTACAGGCGTCGTATCTTTTCGATATAAATCTACGATTTTTGCTCCCACTCTGTTTTTAGGAATATCTAAAACCTCTAATTGATAATTAATTTGATTTTTTCGCACAATCAATTTATCGCCTATAAAAATTTCTTTTGAGGGTTTAACCTTTATATCATTACTACTAATATGTCCTTTCTTACAGGCGTCAGCAGCTTGATTTCTGGTTTTGTAGTATCTGACTGTCCATAGATATTTATCAATGCGCATTTGTATAGTGTTAATTATGCGTTAAAGTACAAAACAAAAATAGGAAAAATTGTATCTTGCGACCATTAATATTACCTTGAAATTTTTAAAACATGAAACGAGCATGTCAAATCTCGACATCAAATGGGATGATTAATAGCGAACACCATATATTACCGTTAAAAAACTAAATTTAAATACATGAAATATAAACTTCTTTTTATAGTAGCCATTTTATTTATATATGCTTCAAGTTGTGATGAAGATGATCCAATTGATGAGCCTTTTGATCATGCAGCACAAGCATTGAAAGACAATGATTCCTTGATAAAATATATGCAAGAGCATTTTGTGGATATTGAAGGTGAATTGCAAGAGATCGAAGATGAAGAACCAGCAATTTATGATGATGATAATTTATTTGAGAAAATAGTTACTTATAGTAGAGATGGTGAAGAAGTAGATTATACATTATATTATTATATTATAGAACAAGGTGTTAATGAATTTGCGACGCGTGTAGATAAGGTAAATGTTTCATACAAAGGTTTGACACTTGACAATGAAGTATTTGACCAAAATGATTATGGATACTTAACTGATTTATATTCAGGGGTAATACCAGGTTGGAGTTATGGTATAATTAATTTTAAAGATGGTAATTATACAGATTTAGGTGATGGTACTTACGAATATTCTGATAATGGAAAAGGTATATTGTTCATTCCTTCAGGATTAGCTTATGCCAATTATGGGAGTGGTGAAATATTATCTAATGAACCTTTGATTTTTTATGTTGAATTAAATCGTGTATATCGTAATGATCATGATGATGATACGGTATTTTCCATGTATGAAGATTTAAACGATGATGGTGATTATATTGATGATGATACAGATGAAGACACTATTCCAAATTTTTTAGATGATGATGATGATGGTGATGGAACACTTACAAAAGATGAAGATGCAAATGGAGATGGCGACCCTAGAAATGATGATACTGACAATGACGGTATTCCAGACTATTTAGATAAGGACAATTTCTAGACAAACAATTTATATATTCAATATTTGTAGTATAAATAAGTATTTTTTGATCAAAAAACTTGCATAAGTCAAAAATGACTCGCATATTTGTATTCTAATAACCAAAATTATTATTCTATAGGCATATATTTACTTTTTTTAAATAGATTTTAAAGATAACAAAAGCACTTGCTTTTCAAAATAGTAAATTATGCAGACCAGAAAAATTTCTGATTCAGTATTAGTATCACAGTTTATTGGTGGTAAAGAAAGTTCGTTAGGAACTTTAATCAATAGATACAAAAATCGTATTTATAGTTTTATCTATTCAAAAGTTCTTGACAAAGATGCAACGGAGGATATATTTCAAGATACTTTTATCAAGGTAATTAACACATTAAAAAAAGGAAAATATCGTGAAGAAGGAAAGTTTCTTCCTTGGACAATGCGTATTGCTCATAACTTAGTTATTGATTATTTTAGAAAAAATAAAAAAATAAATACTTTTAATAATACTGATGAATTTAATATTTTTTCTGTCCTTAAAGATGAGTCTTTAAATGCAGAAAATCAAATAGTTAAGGAGCAATTGTATGATGATGTTAGAAAACTTATTAAAGAGTTGCCAAGTGATCAGAAAGAAGTTCTTGTAATGAGAATGTATCGTGATATGAGTTTTAAAGAAATTGCAGAAATTACAGATGTTAGCATCAATACAGCACTAGGCCGTATGCGTTATGCATTAATTAATATGCGTAAATTAATTGAAAAGCATGATATAGTTTTACATGCGTAATTAGAATGAGTAATCTAATAATACAATATAAATATTTAAGTTTCGTTATGTAGGAGAATATAATATTGTTTATATGATGAAACTTTACACAAAAAGTACATTTAATAGGAGGTTAGAACCTAAGAAAGAAACCATTCAGTTCTTGTTAGACTACTCAAAATCGTTTAAAGTAGTTAAAACAAAATCGAACTATTTCATTAAATTACATTTGAATTGATGGATTATTTTTATGAAATCGTCTAAAAAGCAATTTTTAGACGATTTTTTTTGCTTAATTTTTAATATGTTGCTTATTAGTTGGTTAATTGTAAAAATGGTATTATTTTTGAGAATTATTAATATGAACCCCAATAGTATATTGATATGATATCGCAAAAGATACAAAAGGGAAATTTACTTGTAGCAGAGCCTTCTGTTTTAACTGATAAATCATTTAATAGAGCTATTATTTTGCTAACTGAACACAATGATGAAGGTTCCGTTGGATTTATCCTAAATAAACCTACCGAATACGTTTTAAAAGATTTAGTTTTTGAGATTGATTGTGATTATCGCGTGTATAATGGTGGTCCTGTTGAACATGATAATTTGTACTTTATACACAGTTTACCACACTTAATACCTGATAGTATAGAAATTTCTAAAAATATTTTTTGGGGAGGTAATTATGAGGCTGTTAAGACTTATCTTGAGCAGGGTTTAATTAAAAAGGATGAGATTCGCTTCTTTTTAGGTTATTCTGGATGGTCTTTTGAACAATTAGAAGATGAAATCAAAGAAAATACATGGGCGTTAATGGAAAATACTTATAAAAATGTATTTATGATTAATGATGCAAAAGGCTGGAAAGAAAAATTATTAGAAATGGGAGGGAAGTATCGTATTTGGGCAAACTCGCCTGAAGACCCAACCTTAAATTAACAAAATAAACTTGTTAGGAATAAGTATTCTAGTAACTAATCTGTTCTAATTGTTCGTAAAGTAATTCAGAAACTTCAGTATCGTAAGTTTTCTTTTTGTAATTTGTAACAGGCTGTATACCAATGACTGAGTTAGTCAAAAAAACTTCATTTGCTTGTAGTAATTCAAAGGGTGAAATCTCACCTTCAATTAATTGGTAATCTTTTGATTTGTTTAAGATCTCTACAAGTTTTTTTCTAATAATCCCATTTATACAACCTTCTGACAGAGCGGGTGTCTTGATTGTATTATTAAAGACTAAAAAAATATTTGCATTAATGGCTTCTGCAATTTGTTTATTGTGGTTTAGTAAGATACAATTGTCATATTTATTTTCTTTAGCATAAATAGATGCCAATATATTTGCTATTCTGTTTGTTGTTTTAATATTGCTAATGCTAGTGGTGTTAAGATAATTATCTTTATATACTCCAAGTGTGTATGTTGATTGAGTTTGATAGTCAAAGTCACTTATTTGAATAATATATTGAATAGTGTTTGATTTTGGAGTGTACAATCCTTTACCATCTCTAAAAATAGTGGTTCGAACTCGTGCTTTAGTAAGATTATTTGCTTTGATGGTTTTACGTATTTCATCTTCCCAGTATTCCTGTGTAAAATAGGTGGGTATTTCCATTCGCAATTGTCGCATACTAGCTAACAATCTAAAATAATGAGATTCAACAAAAATTAGTCTGTTATCATTAAAGATTATGGTATCAAACAGCGCATCTCCATAAATAAAACCACGGTTGATTGTTTGATTTAAGTTAGTTTCTTTTTGTAAGTGACTATTAAAATTAATCATATTTATAAAAAAAAGCCTTGCAAAACGCAAGGCTTATATAATTAAACATAATATTTATGCTCCAATTGTTCGTTTTAATTCGCTTATTTGATTTTCCCAAAACATTTTTGCATCATCTATTTCATCTTCTTCTGCAAAATCGGTGATTATTAATGAAACATCTTTGGTTAACTCATCAACCTGAATTCTAAATTCAAAATATACATCCTCTCCTTCATTCTCTAACCATTGATAGCGCATATATTCCTCAGTTTCATATTCTAATAATTTTGCTTGCTCTTCAGAATCACTCCATATAAAAGTATATATTTCACCTCTTGAATTAACATTATCTGCAAACCATTCATCTAAACTTGAAGCTAATGAAAAATACTGATACAACATGTGAGGAGATGCTTGTATCGGAAATTCTATTTCAAATTTTATTTTATCTGACATACTTATACGCTTACTAATTGATTGCCAATATAGAATTTTTTTTTAAATTAGAATCTTAAAAATATAAGTACTTTTTAACAAAATAGGCGTTTTACTAGAAATTGTGTTGTTTATTTAGAATTGAGGTCATAAAAAAGCCCTATAAATTATCATCTTGCCTCTACTTAAGGACTATAATCTGAATAGTACTATATTGTTAAAAAGATCAATACTACTATCTTTGCAACTTTAAATAAATACAATATAACATGAAAAGAACTTCATATAGTATAGACATAAAAAAACAGTTTAGAGTGAACTAAACTGTTTATTTGGAGTGATTTTACTATGTAGCGAGAACGAGAATTGAACTCGTGACCTCCGGGTTATGAATTAAGAATGTTAGTATGTAAAAAACTCAACTAATACATTTACAAATACTTACTGTTTTTCAAATTAATAATATCGCTATGTTATAGGGGCATTTATAGGGGCGTTTTCTAATACTTTTACACATAGAAAGTTTATGCAAATATAGAAAAATAAAAAAAAAATCATTAGTTTTGTTAAAGGAACAAAAGTATTAATAATATGAATGATGTTAAGCACTTTAATTCATCTTTTCTTAGGACAATATCTCCTGTTTTAAGTAATGCAATGTTTAGAAGAATTGCTAATGAAGATGATACGGGTTTTATTAAAAGTAGAGCTGATAAGTATAAATCATATATTTCAAATACGGAGATAACTACATATAATGATTTTTTCAACCATTTATACAAATCCTTATTAAGGGATTATAGGAATGAATTTGTGTACAAGAATGAAATCGTAAGGAAAATTGTATTAGGAAAACATAGTTTAAATACGACTACGATAATAAATGAGTTTAGAATAGGCAAATCGATAGCAGATTTGGTAATGCTTAACGGAACATCCATTGTTTATGAAATCAAAACTGAGTATGATTCAACAGAGAGATTACTATCACAAATTAATGAGTATAGGAAGTCTTTTTTAAATGTTGTTATTGTTACACATTATTCAGTTGTTGATAAGTATGAAAAATTTCTAACAAAGTACACTCTTTCAAATATTGGTCTGTTGGTTTTGTCCTCAAGAAATACGTTAAATGAGATAAGAAAGCCTATCGAAGATAGTAGTCATTTAGATAATACATATATGTTTAAATGTCTTAGAAAAGAAGAATATTTAGATTTGATAAATAAATATTTTGGTTTTTCACCGGATGTACCAAACACTAAAATTTTTAGAGAATGTTTAGCATTAGCAAAAACAATTGAAAAAAAATATTTTCATAAATGTATGTTTGGCTATTTGAAAAACAGAAAAATTAATGAAAAAGAAATACTTTCCTCATCAGAAGTCCCTGCTTTTTTAAAACATATATCAATAAGCTCTAATTTTAAAAAACCAGATGTAGAGAAAGTAAATTTATTTCTTAATAAAAAACTATAAGCTATGTATTTTCCTATTTTGAGAGGCAAACAATTTGAATTAATTGCACTTAGAGAGTTATTAGACATTATACCTGATAATGCCTTCATTAGACCAATAATTGAACCAGTTAAAGAGAAAACAACAACCTATAAAATAACAATAGAGAAACTCCAAGAAAGCAATATTAATTTTACAATAATTATTAATCCAAGTGTAGGTAACGTTAAAAATAATTTTCAAGAAACTTGTTCCGAATTGTTACCTAATTCAGACTATAAAAATTTTCAAATAGGGATTATTATTAATACTGAAACGGATTTAGTAGAAATATCAGGAGTAATTGAGGCTTTTAAACTCTCTAAATATCCCATTGTCGTGATTTTAGAATCAGTATTTGATGACTCTATTGATGATATAATTGATTTTTTAGGAAATTATAAAATAGCTAATATTTTGGTTTCTTCAGAAATAAGAAATAGGAGATCAATAAGCAGAAGAATAAAAAAATTAGATTATGACCTAATTTCTTTATCAGATTCATTTGTTAAACTTGCGAGAAATAAGGATTATTCTTCCAAAGTAGATGATTTTTTTAGCGAAGAGCATTTATATTTCACTGAAGAAGGATTTGTCGGGTATTCAGATTACTTAACTATAGGAAAAGAGTATTCGGATAAAGGGTATTCTCCATATGCTGTTGCAATTCATCTTACTTATTTAGTTGAAGAAGACCTTTTTAGGATACATCACTTTGTTTCTGATTCAAACGAGGATTATTCAGATGTCGCTGGTAAGTTTGAGGAAGCTATGAATAAACTTATACCTTTCATTGATGATAAAGACATCAAAACAACCGCATGTAGTATATTTAGAAGTTTAAATGAAGAAAAAAAATATCCTGGTCTTGGAACGGTAAAAAAACTTTCAATTCTGAATCATCTTGAATTAGTTTATATTTTTTTCTCCTAAAACATGAATTGCTGTATAAATTGTTTTTCTGATATTGAGTTAATGGGGTTTGTATATTCAAATTCAAAAGAAAAAGGAACTTGTGACTTTTGCAAAGATCAAAACACTTCATTGATAAATGCACTGGAATTACAAGAACAATTTGTGTATTTGTTAGATATTTATCAGATTGACAGCGACAACGGTTTAGAAATTGTTTCTGCACTACAAAATGATTGGAATATATTTAATATAAAAAACAAAGAAAAAACAAAGAAATTGTTAGAATCGATTATTATTGATTCGGGTGAAAAGTATTTAGAATTATTAAATTCAAAAATTAGCATTTCTGTACCTACTGAAACAAATGAACTAATAAAAAGTTGGTATTCTTTTAAAGAAGAAATTAAGCATAAGAATAGGTTTTTTATAGAGAGTCCTGCAAATTTTGAATCTATAGAGGAAATACTACCTGTGAAAAATTATATTAGAGATACGATTTTTTATCGTTCAAGGGTGTCTAACGATGAGAATGGTTATCTTATAAAAGATATGGGTAAACCTCCAAAAAAATTAGTAAGAGCGGGTAGGGCAAACCCTCAGGGAATTTCTTATTTATATGTTGCTCAATCAATTGATACAACACTTTATGAAGCAAGAGCTACTTTCTTGGATTATGTTTCTATTTGTAAATTTAAACTTCTTGATGAAGTCAAAGTAATCACTTTAAGAACATCGTTTCAAGTTAGTCCTTTTACTGAAGATTTATCAATTGAGAAGTACATCAAATATAAACCATATATTGATTTACTTGAAAAAGAATTATCTAAACCTCTTAGAAAACAAGATAATGAATTGGATTATTTGCCAACTGAATATTTATGTGAGTATATTAAACACTTGGGATACGATGGAGTAGAATATGGAAGCTCTTTACATGAAGAAGGTGTGAATTTAGTATTTTTTAATGATAATAAATTAAAATGTATGGAAACGGATGTTTATGAAATCTCTAAAATTGATATAAAACACAGAAAGCTGTAAATATCTGATTAACAGTACACAACACTTGTAAGACAATAGTCAATAGGGGCATTTATAGGGGCATTTGTTAAAAAACCATTACTGCTTTTCATAATTCAAAGTGTTAAAACACTGAAAAACAGTATGTAAAAATGTAGCGAGAACGAGAATTGAACTCGTGACCTCCGGGTTATGAATCCGACGCTCTAACCGACTGAGCTACCTCGCCATATTTTTAAGGCTGCAAATATAAAACAAAATGATAATATGAAAGCTAATAATTAAAAAAAATTAAGAGCTTCTAAATAACTAAAAAATCAATAATCTGTTAACAACCTGATTAAAAAAATAGCTCAATTACTGCTTGCTATAAAATATTTTTATATTTTTGTGACACAATTAATAAAAAGTACTTATGGATTTTTCTCAATACACAGGTTTTTTACTATTCATGTTTATTTTTACAGCTGGTTTTTGGTTGTTAATATTTGCTTTAACCTTTATAGTACCTTATTGGTTATTAGGTGCTTGGATTGATCGTTATAAAGAATATAGAGAAAATAAAGTAAAGAAAGTTAAATCAGAAAAAATCTCGGAGGAATCAATTCTTTAAGAAAAGTGAGATAGTATAATATATAAAGGTCAGCATTTGCTGACCTTTTTTTATATAATATTTTTAAAACAATATTTTATTCTTTGATTCTATTTCTTTTTGTACTACCTTTTTTAAGAGCCTTATAGTTTTCGTAGCATTCTAAAACAGCTTCAATAACTTGTAAATCACTGGCCTTTTGTATAAAATACTCAGAATAATTACAATAATCTAATAGGGAATTTAATTGCGATTTATCCATTTCTAAATATTCAATCAACACCTCACGATTAACTTTTTCTTCTAACATACTTCGTAAAGCATCTTCAGTACGTAATTTTTTTAACTTACGTAACTGTATTGGTTTTTTTCCAAAAAGTTCATATATAAAATCAACAGGGTGAAAAATAACATCCGTAGGACTATTAAATATTTTTTGAGAAGGAGCACCAACTTCAAATGTTTGGGGTAATCCATTAATATGAATACGGGAAAATTTATCAATCGGTACATTTTTAGCATCAACCTCTAAAACACCGATTAATTGATAGGGTTTTACCAAAACTTCATCTAAATCAACGGGGTATTGATACATGGCAATCTCTAAATCATTTCCTTTTAGTAAGTCATTTGAGATTTTTAGTTTAATTGATTGATAACCTACGTAAGAAAAATATAATGTGTCATTTAAATGAACATTTGTTCTAAACTTACCTTCACTATTCGAAATAGTTCCTGTGACAGAGTTTAAATTAATAATATGGGTGTTAACTAGAGGTTTTTTAGTATCTCCGTCAATTATTATTCCTCTTAATAGATGTTTTTTTGAAGTTTTTTTACCAATTGAATCTCTCTCTTGTCCCCAAGTGCTAATGGTACCCAATAAAAATAGAAAAAGTATAATTTTTTGCATCTGACAATATTATGAGATATTAAAAATTGATTCAGTTAAAGAACTGTGAAAAACAAGTTTAATTAAACAGTATTAACAGCTTATTAACTATTCCCTTTTTTGTAGTCTGCTAGAAATTTTTCTAATCCTAGATCTGTTAGCGGATGATTAAATAAACCATCTATTGCTTTAAGCGGTGCTGTGATTACATCTGCACCTATTTTTGCACAATCAATAATATGCATGGTATGACGAATAGAAGCAGCTAAAATTTGCGTTTTGTAACCATAGTTATCATAGACCTGGCGTATTTCTGCAATAAGATTTAAACCATCGGTAGAAACATCATCTAAACGACCTAAAAATGGGGAAACATAAGTAGCACCAGCTTTAGCAGCTAAAAGTGCCTGTCCAACAGAAAAAACTAGCGTGCAATTAGTTTTTATACCTTCGTTTGAAAAGTGTTTAATTGCTTTGATCCCATCTTTAGTCATGGGTACTTTCACTACAATTAGATGATCTAATCTAGCTAAGGCTTTTCCTTCGATTATCATACCTTCAAAATCAGTAGCAATAACCTCTGCACTTACATCGCCAGTTACACTTTTGCAAATAGTTTTATAGTGATTGATAATATTTTCTTGACCTGTAATCCCTTCTTTGGCCATAAGCGATGGATTAGTGGTTACTCCATCTAATATCCCTAAGGCTTCGGCTTCTTTAATTTGCTCTAAATTTGCAGTATCTATAAAAAATTTCATATATTTATAATTGATTTATATCGTAAGTATTAACTATTTATATTGTTTGATTTGAATCAAAATTTTCAAGAATTTCTTTTAATCGTAAGATAAATTGACCTCCTAGAGCACCATTTACTACTCTGTGATCATACGAATGTGCTACAATCATCTTATGACGAATTCCAATAAAATCACCTTCAGATGTTTCAATGACTGCAGGCATTTTACGAATAGCTCCTAAGGCCAAAATAGCTACCTGAGGTTGATTAATAATAGGAGTACCTGTGATGCTACCAAATGAACCTACATTAGTAACCGTATAGGTGCCTCCCTGAATATCATCTGGACTAAGTTTTCCATTTCTCGCTTTTGCAGCTAAACTATTTACTGTTTTCGCCATAGCAACGAGGCTCAATTCGTCTGCATCTTTAATAACTGGTACTATAAGATTACCATTAGGAAGGGCAGCAGCCATACCAATATTAATTGCTTTTTTCTTAATAATATTGGTGCCATCTACACTGACATTAACCATTGGATATTCTTTAATACATTGCGCAATGGCATGTATGAAAATAGGAGTAAAGGTTAACTTTTCTCCCTTTTGTTGTAAAAATTGATCTTTTACTCTATTTCGCCAGTTTACAATTTTGGTTACATCAATTTCAATAAAAGATTGAACGTGCGCTGATGTTTGTATAGAGTTAACCATATGCTCAGCAATGAGTTTGCCCATTCTATCCATGGGAATAACTTCATCAGCCTGAGCAGTTTGAATAGGAGTTTCTGATACTACTGTCTCTTCAATTGTATTTGTCTGTTCCTGAGATTTAGTAATAACTTCGGCTTGTTTTGAAACACCAGAATCACGATTTTCTAAATAAGCAAGAATATCATTTTTGGTTAAACGTTGGTCTTTTCCAGTTCCAATAATAGTATCGAGTACAGATGAACTTATATTCTCTTTTTGTGCAATGCTACGAACTAAAGGAGAATAAAAGCGTTCACTTTCTCCTAAAGAAACGATTGGTTGTTTAATCTCTTCAAGCTTTGTAATAGTTTCTTCTATACTTTTTATAGTCGATGGAGGAGGAATAATTACCTCTTTAGGAGTATCATTTTCTTTATTTAAAGGCAAATCATCATCTGCAGTTTCAATAATAGCAATGGTTTGACCAACTTTTATGATAGCATCTACTTCAAATAGTTTTTCAATTAAAATACCTGTAACATCCGAGGGTAATTCCGTATCGACTTTGTCGGTAGAAACTTCGAGAACACCGTCATCCATTTCAACGGAGTCTCCTATATCAACCAACCATGCCGTAAGTGTAGCTTCATCTACACTTTCTCCCATTTTAGGTAATTTTAATTCGAATTTAGCCATTAATAATTCTTTTAATTTTCTTCTGATGCAGGAATTCCAGGAAGTAATGAATCTAATTCATGTGCTTTATGGATTAGAACAGGTACGTGTTGTGAACAGATCATATATTTTTTTCCTTTAAATTTAAATTTTAATAAAGGTACTTCTTGATCTGTCTGTTGACAGACTATACAAGACTTAGTTTTACTCATAGTTTTTATGATTTAATATTATGATGCAAACTTACAAAAATTTGGACTTAGAAAAATACTTAAAATTTTCAAATTGTAAATAGATTATTTGAAATATAAATTTTCAAAAACAATAAATCTAAAACCCTGATTTAAGTCATAGTTCCTTTTTGTTTATTGCTATAATTTTGTTCAATAATAATTAAATATATTTTTGATGAGAAATATTGTATTAGGAGATGAAGCAGTTGCTCAAGGGGCTTTAGATGCAGGTATTAGTGGTGTATATGCTTATCCAGGAACTCCCTCAACGGAAATTACAGAATATATTATAAAGAAAAAGGCAAAAGAATCTTTAAATATTCATGCCACATGGTCAGCCAATGAAAAAACGGCATTAGAAGCAGCATTAGGAATGTCTTATGCGGGAAAGAGAGCTATGGCTGTAATGAAACATGTCGGTTTAAATGTCGCGATGGATGCCTTTATGAATATGGCAATTTCTGGTATCAATGGAGGGCTTGTTGTAGTTGTTGCAGATGATCCTTCGATGCACTCTTCACAAAATGAACAAGATTCTCGTTATTTGGCCAACTTTGCTAAAATTCCAATAATAGAGCCTAGTAATCAGCAAGAAGCTTATGATGGTATACGTCATGCATTTAAAATGTCTGAAAAATTACGTTTACCTGTATTGGTACGTTTAGTTACAAGATTGTCTCATTCTCGTTCTCTAGTAACTTTTAATAAACCACTAAAACAAAAAAGAGTTAAGTTTCCAAATGATATTAAACGTTTTCAGTTGGTTCCTGCTCGGGCAAAACCTCAATATGATTTATTGGTTCAAAAACAAGCAGAAATTAGAGAGTGTGCAGAGGATTCGCCCTTTAATAAATTAATTATTGGTGCCGATAAATCTATAGGTATTATTGCAAGTGGTATTGCATATAATTATTTAATGGAAAATTTTCAAGATGGATGTCCTTATTCTGTTTTAAAAATAAGTCAATATCTTTTACCTCGTAAGCAGATTAAATATATTTTTGATGAAAGTGAAAGAATTTTAGTTTTAGAAGATGGATATCCTTTCATAGAAGAACAATTAGCTGATTTTTTTAAGGAAAACACCAAAGTAATTGGAAGATTAAGTGGTCATCTAAATCGAACAGGTGAATTAACTCCAAATATGGTCGCAAAAGCATTGGATATCAAACTAGAAAGTATTAACGAATTACCAAATTTTATTGAAGGTCGTCCACCGCAATTATGTGATGGTTGTGGTCATTATGATACTTTTAATGCATTAGATGAAATAAGAAAAGAAATTGGTGATAAACAGATTTTCGGCGACATTGGCTGTTATGCCCTTGGTGCATTGTCACCACATCATACTATTAGCACTTTAATAGATATGGGAGCGTCTATAACAATGGCAAAAGGTGCAGCTGATGCTGGAGTTCATCCTTCTATAGCAATGATTGGAGACTCAACTTTTACACATTCTGGCATGACCGGACTTCTAGATTGTGTCAACGAAAAAACTTCTATTACCGTAATCATTAATGACAATTCTACAGTAGGTATGACTGGAGGACAAGAATCATCTGCATTGGCAAAGATCAAAGGAATTTGTTTGGGTATGGGTGTTGACCCCGAACATCTTAAAGTAATTACTCCCTTACCAAAATTTCACGAGGAGAATGTTGCTGTGATAAAAAAAGAATTAGCCTACAAGGGTGTTTCTGTAGTTATTCCTCAACGTGCATGTGTTAGACTTCCAAGTGATCGAAAAAAAGAAATAAAAAAAATATTAGAAGCTCAGAATTAATTTTTAAATAATTCTAGTTGAAACCATAAAATACTAATACGATGATAACTAATATTATTCTGGCTGGAGTAGGAGGTCAAGGTATCTTAACAATAGCAGCAACATTAGATATTGCAGCTCTTAATAATAACATGTTTTTTAAGCAATCTGAGGTTCATGGAATGAGTCAACGTGGAGGTGCTGTACAATCACATGTACGTATTTCTGATGGTGAAATATACTCAGATTTAATTCCCAAAGGGAAAGCCGATATCATTTTAGGGATGGAACCAATGGAATTGTTACGTTATTTGCCATATCTCAAAAAAGGTGGATGGCTTATTACAGACAGTCAAGTTTTTGATAATATTGATAATTATCCTGATAAAGAGGAAATTTTTACTAAAATAAAATCGTTTCCCAATCATTTGGTTATCGATGCAAGTAAGATTGCTAAAAAGATAGGATCATCTAAGGCTGCTAATATGGTTTTATTAGGGGCAATTTCTAGTTTTATTCCTGTAAAAGATAGGGCATTAAAAGCAGCTATTAAAATTCTTTTTGACACTAAGAGTGAAAGATTAGTACAATTGAATTTAAATGCATTTGAGACGGGAAAAAAATATGTAGAAGACACAGTTTCTATTTAACACATATTATTTTAAATCATCAATTTTTATATTTATAAAAATAGAATAATTAAATGCTTCATCCTAAACTCATTAATCCTTCTAGTATCGTTGTAATCGGTGCTTCTGATAACATTCAATCTCCTGGAGGTAAAGTGTTGAAAAATCTTATTGATGAAAATTTTAAAGGGGAATTATATGGTGTGAATCCAAAATTAACTGAAGTTCAAGGTTTAAATTGCTTTCAAGATTTAGGTGATTTACCAGAGGTAGATCTTGCAATCATTGCAATTGCTGCCAAATATTGTTTAGAAACAGTTAAGCATCTAACTGAACAAAAAAACACCAAAGGATTTATTATTTTTTCGGCAGGGTTTAGTGAGCACGATGAAGAAGGAGCTGTCTTAGAAAAAGAAATTGTTCGATTAATAGATAAAGTAGGAGGAACCCTATTAGGTCCAAATAATATTGGTTTAATCAATACTAATTATGCAGGTGTTTTTACGACACCTATTCCAAAATTAGATTCTAAGGGAGTAGATTTTGTGTCAGGTTCAGGTGCAACAGCAGTTTTTATTATAGAGGCTGCAATGGCAAACGGTTTGTCTTTTAATTCGATATATTCGGTGGGTAATTCTGCGCAAATAGGCGTTGAGGAAGTTTTAGAATATTTTGATGAAAGTTTTGATGAGAATAGAAGTTCACGCATCAAGTTATTATATATTGAAAGTATTGAAAACCCACAAAAGCTATTAAAACATGCTATTTCCTTACGAAAAAAAGGATGTAAAATTGCAGCAATAAAAGCTGGTAGTTCAGAAGCTGGAAGTAGAGCAGCATCTTCCCATACAGGTGCTATTGCAAATGCGGATACAGCTGTAGATGCATTATTTCAAAAAGCTGGAATAATACGTTGTTATGGTCGTGCTGAACTAATAAATGTGGCGGGAATTTTAACTTATCCTGAGTTACAAGGAAAACATATAGCCATTATTACACATGCTGGTGGTCCAGCAGTTATGTTAACTGATATTTTAAGTAAAAATGGTTTAGTAGTTCCAAAAATTGACCATTCTAAATCTATAGAATTACAAGAAAAATTATATTCAGGATCATCTGTTGCAAATCCGATCGATTTTTTGGCTACTGGTACAGCAGAACAGTTAGGAACAATCATTGATTATTGTGATACTTATTTTGATGAAATTGATGCAATGGTGGTCATTTTTGGAAGTCCAGGTCTCTTTGAAGTATCAGAAGTTTATGAGATATTGCATCAAAAAATGACTTCTGCTCAAAAACCAATTTTTCCAATATTGCCATCAGTGATCAATGTATCTGATGAAATAAAAGTCTTTGCTGACAAAGGTCGATTTGTTTTTTTTGATGAAGTGTTATTTGGAAAAGCATTGGCTAAAGTCACAAATTCACCTTCTATTAAGACATCTGAAAGTGTGTTAGATGCTAGTAAAAAGGTAGCATTAAAAAAAATTCTTACTAATCAGAAATCAGGTTACTTAAAACCTGAAGTGATACAAGATTTATTTGATGTTGTAGGTATTTCACGTGTTCTTGAAAATGTGGTGACATCAGAAGTTGAGTTGAATGCTATTGACAATAAGCTAGAATATCCTGTTGTGATGAAGGCTGTAGGACCAGTTCACAAGACAGATGTTGGAGGAGTCCGTTTAAACATTCAAAACAAAATAGAATTACAACAGAACTTCAAAGAAATCATGCAAATACCCAAAGCTACTGGTGTTTTGATTCAACCCATGATATCGGGTATGGAATTGTATGTTGGAGCTAAAAAAGAAGGCAATTTTGGACATACAATTGTCTGTGGTTTAGGTGGCATACTAATTGAAATTTTAAAGGATGTTCAAATAGGTTTAGCTCCTTTAAATACTTCTGAAATTGAGAATATGATTAAAAGCCTCAAAGCATACCCCATTCTACAAGGTTATCGTGGAAAAGAAGGTGTTGCTATTGAACAATTTAGCCAAATAATTAAAAAAGTATCTGATTTGGTGACTTATTTACCAGAAATAGTTGAATTAGACATTAATCCGTTGATGGCAAATGAGAAAAGTGTTATTGCGGTTGATGCTAGGATTCTAATTGAAGTTGAATAACTTCTCCTTTACCATCTTTATCATTACTACCAATAATAAAACGGGTGTTCTTAGGCCTAATTTTAAAATTTAACCCCTTGTTTTTTAGCGAAGTCATATAAAAAATAATCTTAAAAAATTCATTAGATTGGTTGTCAAAAACTATCTCATCTATTTGCTTTTTATTGATTTCATTTTCTATTTTATCGAGGTCATCATATCGAGAGATTACACGAGTTTCACAGACCGCAAATAAATGTACTTTACTATTTTTATAATTTTTTCGTAGTGTTTCATAAATTGAATTATCACTACCAACATACAAGATATTTTTTGGAATTACAGTAGCTTTAGAAGGTCTTTTAATTTGTATGTATTTAACCCAATACCAGAATTTTATCCCTAAACTCATAGTCAAATCATATATTTTGTTTAATCGAAAATGCTTTTGATAAAAAATACGCATTGCTCCGTAAAAATTGCCTAGATATTTAGCATTTTTGGCAGTACTTTCTCCTTTATAATGAATGATTTGCGTGTTTGGATAATAATAGTTTTGATAGCCTTTTTTCAGTATTTTATAGCTTAAATCTATATCCTCTCCAAACATAAAGTAGTCTTCATCAAAACCACCAACTTTATTATATTTTGTGCGTTCAATTAGCATAAAGGCTCCAACAAAAATATCGACTAGACCACTTTCATCTTTTCCTAAATGAGTTGCGTAGTATTTCCCTTTATTCGGATTACTAATACCAAACATTTTATTAAATGCAACTTTTGGAGTAGGTAGTCCACGTTTGCTTTCTGGTAAAAAGTTACCAGTACCATCTACTAATTTAACACCTAAGATTCCAAGATTTTGTTTTTTGCCTGCAAAAGATAATATTTTTGAAAAAGTATCCTCAGCAACAACTGTATCTGGATTTAAAATAAGTACATATTTTCCTTTGGCTATTTTAACTCCTTGATTATTCGCTTTTGAAAAACCAACATTTTCTTTGTTTTCGATTAGAATAACTTCTGGGAAGTTATTTTTTACCATCTCACAGCTATCATCAGGAGAAATGTTGTCAACTACTATAATTTCGCCTTCAATACCTCGGAGCGCAGCCTGAACACTTACTAAACACTGCTCTAAAAAGTACCGGACATTGTAGTTTACTATGATAATTGATATTTGCACTTGTAACTTTATAAACTTTCAACTTTATAACTCTATTCTATCTTTTCAGTGAATTTTCAAATGGAATTCTATTTATTATACTTCTGCCTAAAGTAACTTCATCAGCATATTCTAGTTCATCACCCACTGAAATACCACGTGCAATTGTTGTAATCGCGATATCTAATCCTTCTAACTGTTTAAATATATAGAAATTGGTTGTATCGCCCTCAATAGTGGAACTGGTGGCAAAAATCAACTCTTTTAGATGCTCATTTTTAACTTTTTTAACCAAACTTTCAATATTCAGATTATGTGGTCCAATACCTTCTATGGGAGAAATTTTACCACCCAACACATGATAATGTCCTTGAAACTGTGCTGTATTTTCAATTGCCATTACATCGCGAACATCTTCTACCACACAAACTATAGTACTATTCCTTTTTGGGTTGGCACAAATTTCACAAATTTCACTATCAGAAATATTATGACAGTTTTGACAAAAGTTAATGTGTTCAACTAAGTTAGTTAAAGCATCACTTAATTGAATTGTTTGAGATTTAGGACGATTTAATAAATGCAAAACCAAACGTAAGGCCGTACGTTTACCAATTCCTGGTAATTGTGAAACTTCATCTACAGCTTTTTCCAATAATTTAGAGGAGAAATTCATGCGGCAAATCTAAGAATTTAAACCTTAATAAAGATTTTCTTTTTATAGAGAAATCGTGCTAAAAAATAATAGACTATAATAACACTAATGGCATACAATAAGGAACTCAATTCAGGAATTGATATCCATGAAGTAAAAAAAGTGCTGTATAAGAAACTATGTGGAGTTTGTCCATTATGAAAATGTGTTAAATAGAAGGTCTTTGCAATAAAGCTTGATAAAAAATATACAGTTATTGCATTAGAGCCATAATAGATAAAGGGTTTCCCCCATTTGTTGAAATTTGCAATTTCTGTGAGATAATAAATAATTCCATAAACTATAAATGCCCAACCTCCGGTATATAAAACAAAACTACTTGTCCATAAAGCTTTGTTAAGTGGAAAAAAGACAGCCCAAATATCCGCCGCTAGTATACTGATAATACCAATTAATAAAATATAGCCTAATTTTTTCTTTTTGGTGTATTTGTGGTGTTTTATGAGTAAACCTAAAAACATTCCCATTATTGCTGTAGCAATTGCTGGTATAGTGCTCAATAATCCTTCCGGATCGTATTCTGGTTTCCAAATATGGGCTTGTGTAAGGATTTTTAGATCCAAATAAGCTGCTAGATTAGATTCTTTTGTAAGAAGTGGTATTTCACCGTGAATGGGTATTTGTGTCATTAATAACCAATAACCAATTAAAATAAAAATAAATGTAGCTAAAAGTATTTTCCAATTACTTTGTAAATATAATAGGGCAGCTATAAAAAACACCAATCCGATACGTTGTAAAACTCCTGGCAAGCGCAGGCCTGAAAATGATTTAAAAAATGGAAATTTCACTAAAAATCCAGCTAAAAATAAACCTAAAATAATAAGTTTAGCACTCCTACTTAGTATTTTAAGATATACTTTAAGGTCTTTTGTTTTCTTTTTAGAGCTATAAGCTAAAACGATAGAAGTTCCAACGATAAACAAAAAGAAAGGAAATACGAGATCAGTTGGTGTACAACCATGCCAGACCGCATGTTTAAAAGGGGCATAAATACTGTTCCAAGTTCCTGGGGTGTTGACTAAAATCATTAAAGCAATTGTCATTCCTCTAAAGATGTCAACAGATATAATACGTTTTGTTGTGTTCATGTTTTACAAAAATTAAATCACTAAAATACAAAGAAAAAACCACGAATACACGAATTAGTTTTAGTGTATTTGTGGTTATTACTTGTTTTTTTGACATTCTGAATGACCATAAGTATCATTCAGCACTCGTACAAAAATTATTTTTTACCCATCAACATTTTATCAATACCAATAGTTGCGTAATAGCCATCCGCAATAGCAGAAATGGCATCTACATTACCATATCTAGTGGCATCACCACCAGCAAATAGTTTAGGAATAGATGTTTTTCTATTATCATCAATAATAATTTTCCCTCTGTTTAATTCCAATTTATCTGCTATTTCTTTTGGTAATAAACTAAAGTCGGCTTGTTGTCCAATCGCAGCGATAATACTATCACATTCTATGATGGTTTCACTACCTTCAATAGCTACAGGTCTTGGTCTTGCACCTTCTTCTGCTACCATTTTGGCTTTAAGATATTCTAAACCAGTTACTTTTCTATTTTTATCAGAAATAACTCTAGTAGGAATAGTTTGTTTCATGAAAATTACACCTTCGTCTTCTGCACCTTCTAATTCTTCCCAATCTGCTGGCATATCTTCGATTCTTCTTCTGTAAGATTGGAAAACTTCGGCTCCCAATCTTCTAGAAACTCGTGAAGCATCAATTGATACGTTTCCACCGCCAACGGTTACTACTCTTTTACCTATGTCAACTGTTTCATCTGAATTTACTTTTTCAAGGAAATCAATAGCAGACCAAACACCTTTAGCATCTTCGCCTTCAATACCTAAACTCCATGCGTCTTGCAATCCGATACCCATAAATACGGCATCATTGTTATTGTATATTTCGTTGAATTCGATGTCTTTACCAACAGTTGTATTATAATGAATTTTCACACCCATTTTAATCATATAATCTACTTGTTTTTGGATAGAATCATAGGGTAAACGGTATTTTGGAATACCATACATCACCATTCCTCCTGGATCTTTATGAGATTCGTATATTGTTACATCATAACCTCTAAGCGATAGATAATATCCTGCTGTTAAGCCTGCAGGTCCTGCACCAATAATTCCAACTTTATAATTGTTAGCTTCTCTAATTTCTGGGTTGACAATTTGTTTGATTAAATCAGCATTGTTAACCGTTTCTGTAGCATAACCTTTTAGCCAACGAATGGCAACTGCTTCACCACGAACTTGTATCGCACAAACATCTTCACAAACACGTGTACATACTTTACCACAAACTTCAGGTAAATCGTTATTATCATAAATGATTTTCAAGGCTTCTTCGTCATCACCTCTAGCAATTGCATTGATATATTCTGGGATATGCATGTGTACTGGACAAGCTTCTGTACACAATCCACAAGAGATACATCTATCAGCCTCTCTTCGAGCTTCTTCTTCGTTATAACCTAATAAGACTTCAGCAAATGATTTAATACGCTCTGTAGGGTCTAATTCACGCATAGGAACTCTGTCAAATACGTTTAAGGAAGTATCCATATCCGCAGTAAAGCTGATTTTATCTTTCCCTTCTGGATTATCCTTTCCAGGTGTCATTAAGAATTCGAAAGGATCGTTTGTTACCTGAATAAAGTCTTTGGTCATATTTAAGGAACCAGTAGGGCAGACGTCAACACAAAGTGCACAATAGCAACATCTTCCATAATCTACTCGTGGTCGTAAACCAGAATCACCTTTTCCACCTTCGATTTCGGATAAAGCTACCATATCAATAGCTTCGTTCATACAAATTGTGCTGCAGTTTCCACATCCGATACAATCATCTAAATCATTGTGGTGAAAACCTCTGTATCTATCAGATATGTTCTTTTCTTCATCAGGAAAATGAATAGTATGGGGTGTTTTTCCCATTTGTTTTAGTGCTCCCAGTGGGGATAGTATTCCTTTTAAATTTAGAATGCTCATGTTCTTTGTTGTTTGGTGCTGGATGACCGATGACCGATGTGGCTATTGGTTATCCATTATGTTTTTTATTGTTTGATGCCTATTTAACAATGGTGCTTATTATTTTAATATTTTTTTGAAAGCAATCATCATGTTCATTAGTTTAAATGATGTTTGGTAATGCTTTTCGAATATTTCATTGTTTATGTATTCTCTTCTTTTTGCTTTGTGTAAACAAGTAACTACTTCTGCTAAAGAACGTATGGCATATCCCATAAATCTACTCTGTTCTGGATTAGATTGACCTATTGCACCTTCTGAAATATTTAATGCAATAGAATCACTCGCTCTTCTTAATTGTGATGATAAATTGTAAATTTCTTTTTTAGGGAAATGATTTGTTAACTTATCGACTTCTTCTCCAAAATCCATTGCATCTTGCCAAATACGTAACTTTTCAAATTTAAATTCAATTTTCATTTTTATTTATCTATTGTTACACGTAAAAGATACAAATCATCCGTCATCCGTCATCTGTCATCCAACTTCAAACCTCTTCACAAGAGTAAATTACCTCTCTATTTCAGGTGGACAAACTCCTAATGAATTCAGAATAAAGGAAACGTCTGCAATATTCTGTCCGGGTAATATTTTTTCTAAAACACTTACACCATGTGTGTAAGCAGCTCCTTTTAAATGAACTCTTC
>JAUVBX010000034.1 GCA_030590985.1 Lutibacter sp.
CCATCTGTTATATTTTATTTCTAAATCTATTTTTGTGTCAGATGGAATTATAGCTGCACCCATTTTTTGTTGGTAGGCAGCGATATAACCTAAAAATTCATCTGCTTCAGTGTAATCAGTACTTTCTACGGCTTTTTGTAAAGACTGTATATACATTTGATGCATTTTTAAAAGCATCGTGTCTTGTGCTACAAAAGCTCTTGTGTCGATTCCAGCAAACCATTTGTTGTTGCTGTCCGATGGTTTTGGATATATACGCATCATAGAACCATTTAGCACTTGAATCCACACATTAGCTCGTTCGTCCAAATTGATAAGTTCTTTATCAGTAGCAGTACGATCCATGAATTTTTTCTGGTGTGCATCATCTACGGCTTGACCTATTATATAAGAATTTTCAGTATAGAAATTGGTAACAGCGGTGAGTCCGTCATTAATTTTTAACCTCTCTGTCATTCTAGTTCCTAAACGAGCCGATTTGGCGTGAATCAACGGTAAACCACTCCATTTAGAAGGATTTATTTGTGCACTCAAAATAACCTGTTCGGCAGTCAATCCTTTATAAGAATCTTTTTTATAAACTTTACGTAAATTCTCAATAGCATACGTATTTATAGGCTTAATACGACCTTGAAAATCTTGAATAAGCAGCTTCCCATACTTTTCAGCATGTTCCTTTTTTACGGTATATTGATGAATGTCTTGTGATGGGTTTTCTTGCCCAAAACTTATCGTAGAAATACCTAATAACAAAATAACGATAGACAATTTTTTAGTTGAAAGTTTCTTTAGTTTTTGAGACAAATCAGAAAAACGTGTTCCTTTCCAAAACATACTGACAAACATTCCCAAAGCCATTAAAAAGTAGCCAATATAGGTTAGAAGTGTTCCCCAATAATCATGATTTACAGATAAGATGGTGCCGCCTTCATCTTTATCATAGGAGGCTTGAAAGAATCGGTAGCCTTTATAATCTAAGACATGATTCATAAAAATACGATAATCAAAGGTTTCATTCTTGTCCATTACACTTACTTCACTAGCAAAAGAGGAAGGACTATTTGAACCAGGATAACGTTCTAATTGAAAATCCCTAAGTTTGATTGAAAAGGGAATTTCGATAGCTTTCGAACCATATTTGATAACAAAATTGAGTCCGTTTAATGAAATATTTCTTGCTTCTGTAATCGCATTTTTAGTCCCTTGAACTACAATCTGTTCACTTTCTCCACCAACACTCACTTCCATATAAACTGCATCATAGGGAAACTGATTTTTTTGAGCAACAGGCGCGCTAAATTGTTGCATTTTGCCTTTTACAGGAGCTGTTGGAATTACAAACCCCATAGTAGGGAAATTATATAATTTAAGGAGTTGCAGGGGCGCAATACTGTCTTTATATATGGCTGTTTTTTCACGTGATTGCATTTCCATAAAGGTACCATCCATATTTGGTTGCAGAAAAATACCTTTGGCAGATTTAATAAAGTTCATCGCACCAGAAGTAGGTTTGTTAAAACTAAACAAGTGATTGTCATATTCCGTAAGACTTTGATCTTTTAAATAAATATCTTTACGTCCATTAGTATTAGAAACCACAATGTGAAGATGTTCAATTGCATTTTCATTTGCTACAAATTCACTTTTTATATTTCTGATATAATTAATATATTTTACACTAAATGTTTTTCCTCTAAAGTCACTATTGATATTAAAATTATTATTACTTAAGGTCCCAAAAAGAACCTCTTTTTCATAGTCTTTTTGCTCCTTACCATCATCAACTCTAACCTGAATGTAGGTGTTGTCAGATAAAACAGTATTTGTTACAGCTCCTTCTCGAACAGGCATTAGACCTTCATATCCAAAATAACGAGTAACAAAAGCTCCAAAAAGGGTTACAATAAAGGCAACATGAAAAAGTAAAACAGGCCATTTTTCACGTCTATATAGACGGTATCTGAATATGTTTCCTATAAAGTTTATTGTAAGAAGGTACATTAAGATTTCAAACCACCAAGTATTGTAAATAAGAGCTTTAGCTGTTTGTGTACCATAATCATTTTCAACGAATGTAGCTACGGCCATTGCAACAGCAAAAGCAACAATCACTATACTCATTAAGCGAGTAGAGAACAAAAAATCTGTTATTTTCTTCATTAGTAGTAGTCTTTAGATGAGCAAAAGTAGTGTTTAATTCAGAATGTTTAAATTGGAATGCAGAATTTCTAATACTTAAATACTATTGAAGTATAATCACAGACTATAATGTTAGATCTGAACTCTGATTTTAATAGGTAGTTGTCATATCTTCATCTACCTGAATGATAAAATCAGCTTTGGCATTTTCTTCTACAAATTTCTTTACGTCAGGAACAGATTCAGTGGTAATTGTCAAGATTTTTAATTCAGGACGATATTTCTTTAGATACCACATTATTCCTTCATAATCATTAGAGTGATAGGCACCGTTATAATGAATCATTAAATGCCCTTTTTTAAGATCTCTCAGAATAAAATGTGCCATAGTAGCATCTTTTGAAGCTTGTGCTTTCGGCATGTTTTGCATCATTTTTTTGGGCATATGTTTCATGTGTTCCATATCCGTCATAGCAACATAACCTGGTAATTCAGGATTATAAGGAAAGGGTAGTGGTGCAATCCATTTTTTCTCCTCATTTGTTAAAGCTTCCAAGGCTTCAAAACCACCTTTAAAAACTTTACTAGCATAACGACGAGGAATATTACAGGCACAAACGGAAATTTTATGGTCTTTAGCATAATCAACTAAAGGTTTGTAGTCTGTATTGTAGTTTTTCCATAGTCTTGCCACAGTATCCAATGCCTTTTGATCGATTTCTCCTTTTAAATAGGCATTGACTTCATCTTGATTGTCTTGTTCTAGCATCTCAAAACCCAAAACTAATTTACGTTTTTGTCCCATGTCTTTAGTGAATTCATATTGTAGCCAATGTGAAATAGGATTGTTATGAAATTCTCCAAACAAAACAACATCTACTTTTTCAGCTTCTTTTAGTAGTTTTTTATAGGATGTTCTTTTGCCTTTATTATTGTACAATTTAAAAGCAGGTTTATCTTGTGCTTGAATGCTAAATACAAGAAAGAAAGTTAAGAGAGTTGTTAAAAATGTTTTCATAAGGATTATTATTAATTTAATTTAAGGCTAACTAACGACAAATTTATAACTTTGTAGCTAATATGAATAGTCTAAAGTTTATAAAGTTAAAAGTTTATAAAGTTTACAACTGTAATATTTAGTAAAAAAAAAAAGAAAATTGAAAAATTTGAAGATATATTGTCTTGGCAAAAAAGTAAAAAACTTACAATAACAGTTTATAATATTTTTAAAGAGACCAAAGATTTCGGATTCAAGAATCAGATAGAAAGAGCCTCTGTTTCAATAATGAATAATATTGCTGAAGGATTTGAAAGAAAATCTAATAAAGAGTTTAAGTATTTTTTATTTGTAGCAAAAGGTTCTTGTGCAGAAGTTAGATCAATGCTATATTTGGCAAAAGATTTAAGGAAAATAGATGAGAATGAATTTACTGAATTATACAATTTATCATAAGAAATATCAAAATTATTATCAGGATTAATTAAAACATTATAGATAGGAAGTGAAAGTTAAAAGTTTATAAGGTTAAACCTTTACAACCTTTACAACCTTTACAACTTTAAGAACTTTACAAACTTTTAACTTTAAGAACGTTATAAACTAAAAACCATGAAATACTTACCAATAGACAGCAATCTTTTTATAAAAAACAGGGCGAAATTTGTAGCTAAAATAAAGTCCAATTCGTTAGCTATTTTCAATTCAAATGATATTTATCCAGTAAGTGCAGATAGCACTTTGCCATTTGCGCAACATCGTGATATATTCTATTTATCAGGTGTTGATCAAGAGGAAAGTGTATTGGTATTATATCCTGATGCACCTAAAGAAGAGCATCGTGAAATATTATTTTTAAAAGAAACTAATGAACATATAGCCGTTTGGGAAGGAGAAAAACTGACCAAAGAAATGGCATTTACAACTTCTGGAATTAAATCTGTTTTTTGGTTACAAGAGATGGAAAAAGTTATGTTTGAAATAATGACACAAGCAGAAAATGTCTATATCAATACAAACGAGCATTATCGTGCTAATGTAGAAACTGAAACTCGAGAAGCACGTTTTGTCAAAAAATTAAAAGAACAATATCCAGGACATACTTATTTCCGAAGCCAGCCTATCTTACAACGTTTACGTGCCATAAAAGAACCAGAGGAAATTGCTTTGATACAACAAGCTTGTGATATTACAGAAAAAGGTTTTAAACGTATTTTAGGTTATGTAAAACCAGAGGTTTGGGAACATGAAATTGAAGCAGAATTCACACACGAATTTATTCGTAATCGAGCCAACGGATTTGCCTATACACCAATTATTGCCAGTGGTAATAATGCCAATGTATTGCATTATATTTTAAACAATAATGAATGTAAAGCAGGTGATATCATTTTGATGGATGTCGGAGCAGCTTATGCAAATTATTCATCAGATATGACTCGTATGGTGCCTGTTTCAGGGAAATTTACAGCTCGTCAAAAGGATGTCTATAATGCCGTATTACGTGTGAAAGATGCCGCAGCAGCCATGTTAAAACCAGATGTAATATGGGCAGAATACCACATAGAAGTAGGTAAATTAATGACTCAGGAATTATTAGGTTTAGGCTTGATTACTGAAGATGATATAAAAAATGAAGATCCAAAATGGCCAGCCTATAAAAAATATTTTATGCACGGCACATCACATCACATGGGACTAGACACCCATGATTACGGTGTATTAACAGAGCCCATGCAAGCTGGAATGGTGTTTACTGTTGAACCAGGAATTTATATCCCTGATGAAGGATTTGGTATTCGTATCGAAGATGATTATGTAATTCAGGAACAAGGAGAGCCTTTTAATTTAATGGCAGGGATTCCTATTACCGTTGAAGAAATTGAGACATTAATGAAAAAATAATATCGGAAGTCTGAAGTCAAGACAACCATAGTTTTATCAGCCACACTCATAAGATTATTTACAATAGACTCTTATGATTGTGGCTCTTTTTTAATTCAAAAACACTAATAAATGATTGATTTAATAACTTGGGATGACTTTTCAAAGGTTGATATTAGAGTAGGAATCATTCTTTCTGCTGAAATTTTCAAAGAAGTAAAAAACCCTGCTTTTATATTGCAAATAGATTTTGGAGATTTAGGTGTAAAAAAATCATCTGCACAACTTACAAAGCTGTATACATCTTCGGAGTTAATAGGAAAACAAGTGGTAGCTGTAGTAAATTTTTCACCCAAACAAATTGCTACAATGATGAGTGAATGCTTAGTTTTGGGATCTGTTGGAGATGACGGAGAAGTTACACTATTACAAACAGAACGTCCTACTAAAAACGGTTTACGAATTAGTTAATTATTAGGTTGGTATTAAACTCCCCCCTTGGGAGGTTGGGAGGGGCTTTTAAAACGACCGCCAACCTTGTGCAATAATTTCAACTTTTTGATTGGCGCGAGTAATTAAGTGAGTCCCCTCGTTTTTATTTGTCATATGACCGATAACAGTAAAATTCGGATTTCCTTTAATCTTATCGTAATCTTTTTGATCGATTGTAAATAATAATTCATAATCTTCACCACTACTTAAAGCAACTGTCGTACTTTCTAAGTTGAACTCCTCACAGGTAGCAATAACCTGTGGATCTAATGGGATTTTTTCTTCAAATAAATTACAACCAACTTGAGATTGTTCACATAGATGTAAAATTTCTGAGGATAATCCATCTGAAATATCAATCATTGATGTAGGTTTTACTTTTAAATCTTTTAAAATTTGAACAATATCCTTTCGAGCTTCAGGTTTCAATTGTCGCTCAATTAAGTAGGAGTATTTTGTTAAATCGGGTTGGGATTCTGGATTGATTTGAAATACTTGTTTTTCTCTTTCTAAAACCTGTAAACCGAGATAAGCAGCAGCTAAATCACCTGTAACTACTAACAAATCATTTTTTTTAGCGCCACTTCTATAAACTATTTCCTCTTTTTTAGCTTCACCGATAGCAGTAATACTAATTAAAAGGCCTTTAGTTGATGAAGTGGTATCACCACCAATTAGATCTACTTGATATGTATCGCAAGCTAGTTTGATTCCGCTATATAATTCTTTAATAGCTTCTAATGGAAAACGATTAGAAACAGCAATCGAAACAGTTATTTGTTTAGCTTCAGCATTCATTGCATATAGATCTGATAGATTTACAATTACAGCTTTATAGCCTAAATGTTTTAAAGGCATATAGGCTAAATCGAAATGCACACCTTCAATGAGTAAATCAGTAGTTATAAGTGTTTGTAGTTTCGAAGCATTTAATACTGCCGCATCATCCCCAACTCCTTTAAAGGTGTCTTTATGATAAACTTTAAAGTTTTCAGTAAGCTGTTTTATGAGCCCAAATTCACCAATTTTATCTAATGGAGTACTTGATTTATCTTTGTTATCAAACATGTATTTGCTGTTATATTAGTTTTGCAAAAGTACAAAGCTTTTGTAAAATAAGGTAATTTGAAAGAAGTTTTACATAAGTTTAACTCAGCATAAGAATAGCTTTTTGTAAAGCTATTACAAGAACATCAATTTCTTCTTTTGTGTTGTAGATAGCGAAAGAGGCCCGTATGGTTCCTGAAATATTAAAATATTGCATAATGGGTTGTGTACAATGTTGTCCAGTTCGTACTGCAATACCTAATTTGTCAATAATACTACCAATATCAGAAGAATGGATTCCGTCAATAATAAATGATATAACAGCCGCTTTTTGAGTTGCATTACCAATTATTTTTAATTTTGGAATGTTCAAAAGTTGTTTAGTTGCATATTCTAACAATTCATTTTCGTAGAAAGTAATATTTTTTAAACTAATTTTATTTATATAATCTATAGCAACTCCATAAGCAATTACTCCTGCTATATTTGGGGTACCTGCTTCAAATTTATAAGGTAAGTCTGCATAGGTTGTTTTTTCAAAAGTTACTTCTTTAATCATTTCACCACCTCCGTGATAAGGAGGCAATTTTGTAAGCCACTTTTCTTTACCATATAATATTCCGACACCAGTCGGCCCATACATTTTATGTGCAGATGTACAATAGAAATCGCAGTCTAAATCTTGAAAATCTACTTCGATATGAGGTGTTGCTTGTGCACCATCAACCAAGACCGCCGCACCGTATTGATGTGCTTTTTCAATAATATTTTTTACAGGATTAATGGTTCCTAAAGTATTTGAAACATGATTTATTGCAACAATTTTTGTTTTGCTAGAAAGTAATTTTTCATATTCTTCAAGCAATAGTTCTCCTTTATCATTTATAGGTATTACTTTTAATTTAGCGGCTGTTTTTTCACAAACTAATTGCCAGGGAACAATATTAGAATGATGTTCTAATTGTGAAATAATTATTTCGTCTCCTTTATTTAATAATTGTGAAAAAGAACTAGCAACTAGGTTTATACTTTCAGTAGTACCGCGAGTAAAGATGATTTCATGGGCATGCTTTGCATTGAAATGTTGTTGTAGTTTAGTACGTACTTCTTCAAACATATCGGTTGCTTCTTGACTTAATGTATGAATACCTCGGTGTACGTTGGCATTGTAGTTTTTGTAGTATTTTACGAGAGAATTGATTACAACTAGAGGTTTTTGACTAGTTGAAGCATTGTCTAAATATAGTAGGGGCTTGTTATTTACAGTTCGTTGTAAAATGGGAAATCCTTCTCTTATTTTAGATATATTTAGCATTCTTAGTATAGTTGTAGTTGGAAGCAAAGATACTAAACCTATCAATAGATGTAAATATTATGATAATAAAAAACCCTTCGCAAGTGCGAAGGGTTTTAATATGACTAATAAAATTAAATTATTAAAAGTTATATTTAAGACTCAAACTCATCTGTCTTCCAAAGCCCCAATAAACTCTGTTAGCAGTATTAATACCCATGTAAGTATCATCATTATATTTTTCACCAGGGTGATAGTTTGTTTGAGATTCAGACATATATAGGTGATCCATAATGTTATTCACATTAAATCTGAAATTTAAAGAACCAGCACTTTTTAGGTTTAATTTATAAGATACTCCAGCATCTAATAAACTATAACTAGGAAGTTGCAATGAACCTAAATGATCAGGATCAGAAAAAGAATCTGCATCAATTTGCGCATACAATTTGTCTGCGAACGTATGATCAATATTAACTTTCAAATTGTCAAGTATATTATAGGTTAGTCCAAGTCTTGCTGTAAATTGAGCTGCATCCCCAACTTTAACACCATCTAAATAAAAGACCTCATTTGATTCACCAACAAGTTGATTAAACTCATCATATTCGGTACCTGTCACATTACCTTGATATTGCCAATCACCAAGAGAACCCATTATATCAATTTGAAGTTTATTAAATTTTAGCGAACTCTCTAATTCAACACCCACATGAACTTGTTCGATTCCTTCAAAATCGATAAAACCATCTTGACCAGTTCTACTTTGTCTTAAGAATCTATCCTTCCATGAAGTTCTATAAAGGTTTAGATTTGCTCTGTAATTTTCAATACGTAAACCATATCCAAATTCAATACCTAAAACTTTCTCATTTGTTAAGCCTTCATTTACATCGTTGGTGTTATAACTTGGATATACAGCACTAAAGAATGGTTGTTTTAGATAGTATCCAGTATTAGCAAAAACATTGTGATATTCATTTATGTTATAGTTAATACCGGCTTTGACATTTCCACCCAAAATATTTTCAAAATCAGATTCTTGTTCAGCAGGTTCAAGATTGAAATAATCTGTGCGTTGGAATCCTTGCTGAGATGCTCCTCCTTGTAAAAAGGCAGATACATTATCAGTTTTATATTCAATTTGTCCAAAAGCACCTAACCAATTAACACCCCCAACATTATAATACTCAATTTTTTGTTGGTCTGTTATATTAGCCCAAGGGTTCCATTCTGGTTTTGGTTCAATAAAATCAGTAATCATTCTGTCAGGATTATTAATATCTCTATCATCTGTATATCCTGATGCCCCTAATAAGTCACTAGCTACTCTATAATGATATCCTGTATAAGTTCTCGCGTCCACTCCAAAATCCCAGCTAAAATTTTCTGTAGGTTCATTGTGGAAATTCACAATAACACCGTACCAGTCATGAGAATTCATTGATGCACGACGTGTAAATCCATCACCTCTGTCATTTATAAAGTCACCCGTTCTTTGGTCACCAAAATCTGGCACATCTACACCTGAGTTCCAGGCAGCAATATCATCAAAACGAATTAAACCATTTTCATCTTTAAAGGTACTTGAATAATCACCTGAACCATTGATTTTACCAATAGGACCTGATCCACCACCACGACCCCAAGAGCCATAAGCAACTGTAGATAACGAAGAATTTTCACTAATATTCCAATCCCAGTTTAAAGACATTATAGGCTTGTGGTAGAAATTTTGTCTGTAATTGAATTCTTCACCGTTTAAATAACCCCATGAATCATTATATTTTCTATTAATTTCTCCATCTTCTCCGTATTTTTGGTGTGTAGAAATTTCAATAGCTCTAGAATGTTGACCATGATATTGAGGAGCACCTGTGAATGTGAACATCAACGAATTTTTGTCATTCACACGATATCCTAAACCGATGAAATAGTTATGACCTTCAAAATAAGTTCCATCAACATAACCATCACCAGCAGTTCTACTTAATAAAACAGAAGCAGAAAAACCACTATCCATTAATCCAGTTGAATATGTTGCCATATATTTTTGATAATTATCTTCACCCATGACAGCCATTACAGACCCTCCTTCTTTTTGTTCAGAAGTTTTAGTTAAAACATTAATTGTTCCACCTACAGAAGAAATAGCCAGTTTTGAAGATCCGAGACCACGTTGTACTTGCATAGCACTTGTAACATCAGACAATCCAGCCCAGTTAGACCAATAAACACGACTATTTTCCATATCGTTAACTGGCATACCATTGATCATAACCGCAACATTTTCTTGAGAGAATCCACGAATGTTTATACGAGCATCACCAAATCCACCACCTGATTTAGTAGCGTAAACAGAAGGGGTAGACTTCAATATTTCAGGAAATTCTTGAGTTCCTAATTTTTCACTTATTTCTGAAGCCTTAATTGTAGAGACCGCCACAGGCGTTTCTCTATCTTTTGCGATATCCGCAACACCTACAATAATTACTTCATCTAAAGATTCTGAAGAAGCATTTAATTTAACAGTACCAAAGTTAGTTGCACCATTAAAAGTTATTTTTTTTGTGACGTAACCCATAAAACCTACAGATATTGTTCCTGAAGTTTCATTGGTGTCAAAAGTAAAGTTCCCATCAAAGTCAGATGAAGAACCTTGTGTTGTGCCGACTACAATAATATCAGCACCTGGAAGGGGTTGATTATTTTCATCAACAACTTTCCCAGAAAGATTTGTTTGTGCAAATAGCGTAGCTCCCATCATAAATAAAACTACTGCTAATACGTTTTTGAAATTTCTCATTTTGATTAATTTACGTTAAAAATTTAGTTTACAAAAAATTCACTATTTCATTTTTTATTGAAGATATAATAACTTTGAATGTTAAAATATCCTAATAATTTGAAGCAAATATACGAAAACAGGCTATAAAGCACTATAAGTGTAATGGATTTTGTTTTATGATTTTATTAACAAATTGTGAATAGATTTGAATTTAGTACCCAGTTTGCATTTTTCAGTTTACAGCTTATGGTCTTTAGTTTTGATTATAAGTTGTTTACTGTTTTTTTGCCATCTCTTTGCCTAACTCTACCCCAAATTGATCAAAACTATTGATATTCCAAATAATACCTTGAACAAAAACCTTATGTTCGTATAATGCGATGAGCATTCCTAAATTATAAGGAGTTATTTTATCGAATAATAAACTGTTAGATACTCGATTTCCATCAAAAATTTTATAAGCTAGTAAATCGTTGATATGATTGGTATTACCATTGAATTTCATATCTAAATGAACGGCTTCCTTTGTTTTTCCTTCTTGCAATGCTTGGCTTTGGGCTTTGAAGTTTGCCATTAATATTCGATGGTGTTTGGTGTCACCATATAAGGATTCTTTAAAACCTATAAAATCTACAGGTATGAGGTGTGTGCCTTGATGGATATGTTGCATAAAAGAATGTTGTGCATTGGTACCCGTACTTCCAAATATGATATTTCCGGTATTGTAAGTAACATTTTCTCTATTTCTGTCAACACTTTTTCCGTTACTTTCCATAAATAGCTGCTGCAGGTATGCAACTAATTTGTTAAGTGATTCTGCATAAGGTAGTATTGCTTCCGTTGTTACTCCAAAAAAGTTGGTATACCAGATGCTGAGGAGTGCCATCATTATTGGAATATTTTTATCAAAAGAGGTTTGTTTAAAATGAACATCAGCTGTATTAGCACCTTTTAAAAATTGTTCAAAATTTTCATAACCAAGTGCTAATGCAATCGAGATTCCCACACTACTCCACATAGAGAATCGACCACCTATCCAATTCCACATTGGGAATATATTAGTTGGATTGATGCCAAAACCTTTTACCGCCTGTGTATTTGTAGACACAGCAATAAAATGTTTTTCAATTTTAGTTTTTGGAGCTTGTTGTAACAGCCAATTCTTACAAGTTGATGCATTAGTTAACGTCTCTACTGTGGTAAAAGTTTTTGATACAACAATAAATAATGTAGTCTCAGGATTAAGTTTTTTTAAAACTTGATGTACAGCATCTCCATCTATATTGGAAATAAAATGTACTTGTAAATGATTGCTATAAAAATCTAAAGCTTCAACAACCATTTGTGGTCCAAGATCAGAACCACCAATCCCAATATTAACAATATCTGTAATCGGTTTACCTGTATGGCCTTTCCAATTACCTGAAATAACCTCTTCAGTAAAAGCTTTTACCTTTTTACGTGCATTATCTACTTCAGGAAAAATTTCTTGGTTATTAATTTTTATTTCATTGTTTTTAAAATCTCGTAGAGCAGTATGCAATACCGCTCTATCTTCAGTTGTATTGATTTTTTCACCGTTAAAAAGACTATTTATTGTCTCTTTTAAACCTATTTCGTTTGCTAAATTAATTAATAGATTTATTGATTTAGCAGTAACCCTATTTTTAGAATAATCAAATTGAAGTTGTTCTAAAGACAGCGAAAAGTCTTTTTTTCTATTAACATTTTGTTTGAACAACTGATTTAGATGTAGTGATTTTATCTCGGAAAAGTGCTTAATTAATTCTTTCCAAGATTTTGTCGTTGTAGGATTTATATTTTTTAGCATTAGGAACGGATAAAGATTTTATTTAAAGATGCTAATTTTCAGTAATTGTATAAGAGAGACTATCAATAATATCTTTTTCTTGTAGAAGTTTAGGATAATTAATGTTATCTAGTTGTTTTTTTAGAGGTTTTATAAACTCAAAATAATGAGGTTTGATACTGTCAGGCATGGGTTTAGCAGCTGGTAATTTTTCTTTTAAGGCATCTACTTGTTTGCCATTTTTCCAAAAACGATAACAAACATGTGGGCCTGTTGTACTACCAGTCATACCAATATAACCAATTACTTGCCCTTGCTTAACAACTTCACCAAGTTTGACAGCTCTTTTTTTCATATGTAAATATTGTGTACTGTAGGTTCCGTTATGTTTGATTTTTACATAATTGCCATTGCCTCTTGTGTATGAAGATTTTATTACTGTTCCATTTGCTGTACTCATAATGGGAGTCCCGATAGGTGCAGCAAAGTCGGTACCTAAATGAGGTCGGTGATAACCGTAAATTCTAACATAGCGACTCATACTATAACGAGATGAAATACGTCCAAATTTGATGGGAGATTTTAGAAAAGCCTTTCGTAAATTACGTGATTCATCATCAAAATAATCATCAATTCCCATAATAGAATCAGCGACATAATTAAATGCATAAAATGGAGTGCCATTGTGTTCAAAACAGGCAGTATGAATTTTTCCAATTCCAATTGGGATACTATCATTTAGAAATTCTTGTTCATAAACGACTTTAAATTTATCATTTTTATAAATACGATAAAAGTCAATGGTCCACGCATAAATATCTGACAAGTCTAGTGCTAGAAGAGGGTTTAAACCTTGGGATTCTAAAGTTTCAAAAAGAGAGGATGTAATAACACCTGAGGCTGTTTTGATACGAATTTCAGTCGGTTTTCTTTTCTTATGAGTTGAAATGATAGAATCCTTAAAGTCAATTACGGTATAGTCAATAGGATTGGGTTGGTAAATAAAAACTTGAGCCTGCTGAGTTGAATCTTTTTTAGATAGAATTGTATATGGTTTTCCGACTCTAAGTTTTTTAAGATCAAAGCTATCTTTAACATTCTCTACAATAGTATTTATTTTAGGATATGTGACATGATGTCTGTCTAAAATTATCCCAAAGGTTTCGTTTTTACGGATGGTATCTTTTACCACATGATATTTATCTAAGTTATAACCAAACTCATAAATTGGTTTTGTTATAATTTTTTGAGGAGAATTCTCAGACTCTGTTTGTTTTTCACTAAAATGGCAAGCAATGGTAAGAATTCCAACGCTAACAAGTACTAAAATATTTTTTAAAGACATTAAGAAATAACTATTGTATTTAGGTTAACAACAGCGCAAAAGTACAATTTTTTAGTCTAAGATGATGGGTTTTTTAGATACACTTTTTAAGAAATTTACCCTTATTCCTTTATCATGTTAAATGGGTTTGCTAAACCTTTAAATTCTTCGAGATCTGCTTTTAAAGATCCTACTGCAAGTGAAGCTTTTATACGAATAGGAAGTTTGTTGTCATCATCAGTAATCCAGATGGTTAAACTTTCTTGTCCTTCAAATACTCGTCCTTTTTGCACTAAAGGTTGAATCCGCCATGTACGTATTTTTCCATATTTAGTATTGATTAGTTCTTTTGCTAAAAATTTTAATTTAAACGGGTAAATTTCGCTATCAAAAAATAAGTCTACTTGAATTTCATCACCTACTTTAGTATTAGATAAATCTAGATTTCGTAAATGATAAAAAGCGGAAAGCATGTCTTGAACATCACTAATACTCATTTCTGTTTTAGAGTTTTCTTCAAGATCATCTATAGTCACTTTGTTATTTATTTGATCAAAATACAAATCACGTCTGATAATATAACCTCCTTCATTTACACGTCTTTTAAATCTTATGGGTTTAATCACATCTTTTGTAAAATAAGATTCATAATTATCTTTTATTTTAAAAAAAAGGCTTGCAGCACCAACAGTCCATCCATTACCAATAGCGTGATATAGAAAAATTCCTTGTTTTTTTGTTTGTTTTAACTTTAAGGTAGCATAACCTGCATTGATAAATCCATAATGAATACGGAATTTCAACCATTCACCATGTTGGAAACTCTTTTTAAAGTTCTCTGCTTTTGTATTTGTAGAAAGGGATGCAATTTCTTGAGTATGTCCACTATTTGTGATTAAAACCAGTAATAATATATATACTATTTGCTTCATTCAGTTATTAGTTTTTTTATAGAACGATAAAAATTAAATTATCTTGTATTTAATAAAATGCAAGTTTCATTCCAAAGAATTCATTTGATAAAATAAATATTCTTATTATTTGGGAAGTTTAATTGTAAAAACAGTGCCCTTGTCTTTTTCAGATATAAAGTTTATGCTTCCTCCATAAGCTTCGATAATATTTTTAACCATTGGTAAGCCTAAACCCATACCACTAGTTTTAGTAGTAAATTTAGGTTCAAAAACTTTATCTTTTACTTCATAATTAATTCCTTTTCCATTGTCTGCAATACTTATTTCTGCATGATTTTTATTATTTCGAATTCTCACTTCTATTTTTGGGTTTTCAACAGCAGTTAAGGCTTGATTTGCATTGGTTACTAGATTGGTAATAACCCGTATTAGTTGTGTTTTATCTAGGTGTGCAATAATACTATTTTCGTCACTAAAAAAAGAAATATAGGGTTCAGAAAAAATTTCAACAGCATGTTTTACCACTTCAACAATGTTTAGCGTTTCTTTTTTAGGTGTTGGCATTTTAGCAAAATCAGAAAAAGCGGAGGCTATTGAACTCATCGTATCAATCTGCTGAATAATAGTTTTGCTGAATGTTGCAATTTGTTCTTTTGCATCTTTATCTGTAGGGTTAAATCTACGCTGAAAACTCTGTACAGAAAGCCGCATCGGAGTCAAAGGATTTTTTATTTCGTGTGCAACTTGTTTAGCCATTTCTCTCCAAGCTTGTTCACGTTCACTTTGTGCTAATTTCACGGCACTTTCTTCAAGTTGATCTATCATACTATTATACGCTTTTACCAAATTGTGAATTTCTTCACTTCCCCCTTTCAACTCAATCTTTTCATTTCGTTTATTTAGTTGAGTTTGCTCCATTTTATCTATAACGGTTTTAATAGAACGAGTAATATAGCGAGATAAAAAATATGCTAATATGATAGCAATAAAAAACACAAACAGAAAAACAACAGAAATACGTTTTAAAAACTCATAGAGTTCTTTTTGGTAGAAATTACTTTTTTCTAGATACGGAATATTCAATATACCAATAGGCTCTAATTTTTCATTATAGATATATGAATAAGACGATTTATAGATATCTCCTTTAAACTTTTTGTCTTTTACTATTCGATGTTTTTCATTTGCTTTTATAGCTTTGATTATTGCTTTATCTAATATTTCCTTGTCTGTTTCCTTTGATAGATCTGTATAGGATGTTTTTAATAATTTCCCATCTAAACCGTATAAACTGATTTTTAATTTATGAACTTTTGAGATCTCATTTATCTTTTTCTGGGTAATATGGGAGGGATTTCTTGATTCTAAAAAAAAGGCAGTACTTTCTAGTTGATAGGTAATATCTCTTTTAACTGCATTTTCTTTTCGCTCTAAACGGTTTTTATGATAATCTTTAGCTTGCTCGTGGTATTGAAAAACAGCCACACCTATTATCAAAACCGATGCAATTATAACGATGAATAACATCGATAAAAAAAATCGTATTTGTAAGGATAGTCGTCTTTTTTTCATGTGTTTAAGCTTTTAAAAATATTCTAATGATTAGAAAAATATAAACTCTGTCTTAAAGTGTAGTACGGGGGATAAGACGATTACTCGTTATTCTCCTCATAAAAATCAGGACACTTGTTGCTGCAAATATAATCATTGTTACTTATTATTTAGATTTGTGTCGATTAAGCAAAAAAACAAAGGTAATTAAACATTTATTTATTGGTAATAGCTTTTAAAGAACTCAATTTTTTCTGTAAGTTTGTATAGTTTTTCCTTAAATATTAATATGTTTTTATGAATGCAATAAAAGATAGAATTAAATATTTTTTCCTAGTATTAGTTCTTGGCCTCGTATCTTGTACCAATCAAACCGATAGCTCTGTAACAGAAGAAATGCAAACGGCATTAGACTCTCTAAAAACAATTTATGCTCCTGATACGAGAGTTGCACTTTGGAATGTGTCGGTCACAAATATATCTGGTAAACTAAAATTAGTTGGTGAAGTTGATAAACAAAAAACATATACTGATATTACTAATTTTATTAATGACAATTATC
>JAUVBX010000071.1 GCA_030590985.1 Lutibacter sp.
AAAGTTTTTAGTTGGTTACCCGTCAAAAACCAATCTGTGGTAACCTCTGGAAATTATGAGAAGTATGTGTTATTTGATGGTGTTCGCTACGCACATATTATTAATCCAAAAACGGGATATCCAACAACAGGAATAAAAAGTGTAACTATTTTTGCTCCAAAAGCAGAATTAGCGGATGCCTTAGCAACTTCAGTCTTTGTAATGGGTGTCGAAGTCGGATTAAATTTTATAAATCAATTAAAAGAAGTAGAAGTGATTATCGTAGATGATGACAATCAATTTCACAAGTCTAATTCAATAGAAATTAAAACAGAGAATAAATGAAAAAACTACTTATTATAGCCCTTATAATGATATTATTTAGTTCGTGTACGGTGGTAAAAGAATATCAAAAAGTATATATTAACGACCCTGATATGGTTTTGTCTGCTCAGAAAATGGAACGATTTGAAGTTAATTTCCAAGTGTACAGAGAGGCGGCAGCAGGTGCAAATGGTGGAAAAAGTGGTGGTGGATGTGGCTGTAACTAACTAAATAAAAAACTAATGAGAAAATATATTGTAATTATTTTACTAGTATGTACTGTGTCTCTTTTTGCGCAAGAGAATCAGGAGTTTAAAAAGAAAGTACTCGAAAAAACCGAAGTAGATTTATTGATGAGTTATTATACACAAGATGGTGCAAACTCTTCGGTGGGTGGAGGTATAGGTACGGAAGATCTGTATAATGTTACACCCACAATAATAATAAGTATGCCTTTGAATGCCGATGATGTATTGACAATTGATGCAGGTTTGTCAGGTTATTCTTCCGCATCCTCAAGTAATTTAAATCCATTTGATTTAGGTGTATCAGGAGCGTCAGGTGATGAAGGTGATGATGATGACGATGATGACGATGATGACGATGATGATGATAAAGATGATTCAAATCCTGCTTTAACAAAAGGAAGTCCTTGGATTGCATCTAGTGGGGCTTCAAAAGTAGATGTGTTAGCTTTAGTTTCTGTAAATTACGAACATACAAGTGATTCACGTAACAGTATTTTATCTGTTCATGGAGCATTTAGTACGGAGTATGATTACACCTCTATAGGGTTTGGTGGTGGTTTTACTCAATTGTTTAATCAAAAAAATACAGAAATTGGAATAAAAGCTAATGTATATTTAGACAAATGGAGACCTGAGTACCCCACCGAATTAAAAACTTTTGAAGAAGTAGAAGGTGATTTAAATGATGGTTTTTTTGAAGGTATTGAGATTTGGGCGGAGAATGAAGGCACGTATAACCCCATAAAATTTTCGAGTATTACTGATAAAGCTCGTAATTCATATTCAATATCATTTAGTTTTTCACAAATTTTATCTAAAAGATTACAAACTTCGTTGTTTTTTGATGTTGTAAGACAAGAAGGTTTACTTTCTACGCCTTATCATCGTGTTTATTTTGCTGATACCGATAAGTTTTACATAGGAAATCCAGAAAGTATTTCTGATCCTAATCAGCTTTATACAGATCCAAGTAATACAGATTTTTTTATGTTAGCTGATGATATCGAACGTTTACCCGACAATCGTATAAAAATACCAGTAGGAATACGTTTGCATTATTATATAAACGAGTTTTTAACTATTCGAAACTATTATCGTTTTTATTGGGATGATTGGGGTGTCTTGGCGCATACTTATTCGGTGGAATTGCCTATAAAACTTGGAAAAGGATTTACAGCCTACCCAACTTATAGATATTATACGCAAAATCAAGCTGATTATTTTGCGCCTTTTAATACGCATCTATCTACGGAGACTTTTTATACGTCTGATTATGATTTATCTGATTTTTCTGCCAATCAATATGGTATTGGGTTAAAGTATACTGATGTTTTGTCCAAAATGAAACTCTGGAAAATTTCTTTAAAATCAATTGATATACGTTACAGTCATTATGATCGTACTACAGGTTTGCAGGCAGATATTATTACGGGTGGTGCAAAATTTATTATAGATTAAAATTAAAATATTTTTTTGTCAGTAAAGTCCAAGTAAGCTTTTGTGATAAGTCGCTTAAATTCGTAATTTTGCTATTCAAAACAAATACTATTGCAAACTATACGTATTCATCCCGACTTTAGATTACAAGAGCAATCTTTTAAAGATGTTACAGATTTTCTGTTTTATGTAAAAAGCTCATTACCAGATAGCTATTTGTTTTTAATAAATCTTTTAGATAAAGCGGAAACTTTACAAGTACTGACTTCTGGATCAACTGGAACTCCCAAAACAATAAGTATATCAAAAAAAGCAATGCTAAAAAGTGCAGAAGCAACGGGTACATTCTTTGAATTACCTTCTAATTCAAAAGTGCTACATTGCTTATCCTCAGACTATATCGCTGGTAAAATGATGTGGGTTCGTGCACTACATTTAGGTTGGCATATAGAAGTGATACCATCAGATTCTAATCCGATGTTACAAGCTAAAAGTAGCTATGATTTTGCAGCAATGGTTCCTTTACAAGCACAAAATTCATTAAAAGAATTATATCGAATTAAAAAATTGATAATTGGAGGCGCACCCATTTCTTATTCATTAGAACAAGCATTAGTCAAGATTCAAACGGAAGTATATCAGACTTATGGTATGACGGAAACCATCACACATATTGCGGTTAAAAAACTTTCAAATCATAAAACCTACTATAAAAGTCTACCAAATGTAGCACTATCGGTAGATAATCGTAATTGTCTACTCATTGAGGCACCTAACGTTTCTAAAGATTTGGTAATCACAAATGATATTGTACAGTTGATTTCTAAAGACGAATTTGAATGGTTGGGTCGTTATGATAATGTAATTAATAGTGGTGGTGTGAAGCTTTTTCCTGAACAAATAGAAAAAAAATTGGCCGCTTATATTAATGAACCTTTTATTATAGCATCTTTATCAGATGATAACTTAGGAAATAAACTAATTATACTTGTTGAATCTACCCAAGAACCCCAAACTATTAAAACACAAATTGCTAGAGCAGCTTTATCAAAATATGAGAAACCCAAAGCCATTTATTATCTAACTAATTTTGTACGTACTAGTAATGGTAAAATAAACAGAAATGATACTTTAAAAATATTCCATAAATAATACTTATACTTAGATAAAAACAAAAGATTGATAATTCTATTATTACTATATTCTTAAATCTACTTTTGTGGTAGAAAAATAAGTAATAATTTAAATTTAAAATAATGAAGAATAGTATAGGATTAGACGTGAAAAAATCAAAAGAATTAGCAAATATGCTCAATGATTTGTTAGCCAATTACCAAATGTTTTATCAAAACTTAAGAGGTTTCCATTGGAATGTAAAAGGAAAAGAATTCTTTGAATTACATCTTAAGTTCGAAGAATTGTATGAAGATGCAGTTATTAAAGTAGATGAAATAGCCGAACGTATTTTAACTTTACAAGGAGTGCCGTTGCATACTTTTGAAGATTATTTAGCACAAGCTGAAATTTCTTCATACAAACAAGATAGCGTAGGAAGTGAGAGTGTGAAAATTGTAATTGAAAATTTCACAACATTAATTACAAAGGAAAGAGCTATTTTGTCAACAGCTGGTGATGCAGACGATGAAGGCACATCAAGTCAGATGAGTGACTATATCACTGAAACTGAAAAAACCCTGTGGATGTTAAATTCTTATATGGGTTAGGATTTCAATTTGTTAAAAAAAAGTCCTGAGTTTTTTAAAACTCAGGACTTTTTTATTAGAAGTTTAATAAGCCTAATCAATCCATATAATCCTCAATAGGATTGCAACTACACATTAAATGACGATCACCATAAGCTTCGTTTACACGTCTTACAAAGGGCCAGAACTTATTCTCTTTAATGTACGCTAAAGGAAAAGCAGCTTGTTGACGCGAATAGTTGTATGACCATTCATTAGCTGTCACCATTTCTTGGGTATGTGGTGCATTTTTTAAAATAGAATTTTGGTCTGTAAAAGCATGTTCATCAATCTCATTTTTTATACTGGCCATAGCCGCAATAAATCGGTCTAGTTCAGTTTTGTTTTCACTTTCTGTAGGTTCTATCATTAGGGTGCCATGTACAGGAAACGAAACAGTGGGTGCATGGTAACCATAATCCATTAAACGTTTAGCAATATCAGTTACTTCGATACCTTTAGTTTTAAAATTTCTAAAATCTACGATCATTTCGTGACCCACAAATCCATTTTCTCCTGAATACAAAATAGGGTAGTGCTCACTTAATTTTGTTTTTAAATAATTGGCATTTAGTATGGCAATTTTAGTACTTTCTGTCAAACCATCACTACCGAGCATTTTGATATAGGCATAAGAGATAATGGTTACTAAAGCTGAACCCCAAGGAGCTGAAGATACTGCTGTAATTGCATTTTCTTGTTTTGTTACAAGCATTGAATTCTTTGGTAAGAACGGCGCTAATTCTGCAGTACAGCAAATTGGACCTACACCTGGGCCACCACCACCGTGTGGTATGGCAAATGTTTTATGTAAATTGAGGTGACATACATCTGCACCAATTATTGCAGGATTTGTTAACCCGACTTGTGCATTCATATTGGCACCATCCATATATACCAAACCACCGTGATTGTGAATGATTTGATTTATATCTTTAATGGCACTTTCAAAAACACCATGAGTTGAAGGATAGGTAACCATCAAACCTGCTAAATTGTCTGTATGTAATTCCGCTTTTTCACGTAAATCAGTAACATCAATATTCCCTTCCTCTGTTGTTTTAATAACTACTACTTTATAGCCTGCCATTACTGCCGAAGCGGGATTAGTTCCGTGAGCCGAAGCAGGAATCAATACAATATTACGGTGTGCTTGATCGATAAATTTTTGATAAGCCCTGATGACCATTAGTCCTGCATATTCTCCTTGTGCGCCAGAATTAGGTTGTAAAGAAGTGGCAGCAAAGCCCGTGATTTCATTTAAAGCTTCTTCAAGACCTGAAAGGGCTTTTTGATATCCTCCTGCTTGGTCAATTGGAGCAAATGGGTGTACGTCTCCCCAACTATGCCAACTTAAAGGAATCATTGAGGTAGCCGAATTGAGTTTCATAGTACACGAGCCCAAAGAAATCATCGAATGATTTAAAGATAAATCTCTATTTTCTAATTTTTTAATATATCGCATCATTTCAGTCTCAGAATGATATTTTTGGAAAACATCATGTGTCATAAATGAACTGCTACGTTGTAACTCAGGAATAATATTACTTTTAGTTGTAATAGTATGAATTGGTATAAATTCTTTTCCTTCAGTACTAGCTATAATTTCTAATAGCTGATTTATATCATTCAAAGTTGTAATTTCATTTAATGAAACACCAATAGTTTGTGTATCGATATACAAGAAATTAATTTCATTTTTTAAAGCTATTTTTTTGACTTTATCGATATTTTTAACATTGAAAACTAATGTGTCAAAATACGTTTTGTTTTTTTGAGAAATACCTATTTTTTTGAGTCCTTCATCTAAAGCTATCGTTAGTTGATGGATTTCAGTAGCAATATACTTTATACCCTTTGGTCCGTGATATACAGCGTACATTCCTGCCATTACAGCTAATAAAACTTGAGCTGTACAGATATTAGAAGTTGCTTTTTCTCGTTTAATGTGTTGTTCTCTTGTTTGCAATGCCATTCGTAAGGCACGATTGCCATCAGCATCTTCTGTAATACCTATAATACGTCCTGGAATATGACGTTTATAGTCCTCAGTTGTTGAAAAATAAGCGGCATGTGGTCCACCATAAGACATGGGTATCCCAAATCTTTGTGTAGTTCCAACTACTACATCAGCACCCCATTCCCCTGGAGGAGTCAATAAAGCGAGACTTAATAAATCAGCAGCAACACTTACCTTTATTTCTAAATTATGAGCTTTGTTTACAAAGTCTGAATAGTCATATACTTCACCATATTTTGCAGGATACTGTACTAAAGCACCAAAAAAATCAGCTGTTAAGGTAAAAGTATTATGATTATCAATAACTAATTCTATACCTAAAGGTTCTGATCGTGTTTTTAAAACACTTATAGTTTGTGGTAGTACTTTATCAGATATAAAAAAGCGATTTATACTTGCTTTTTTCTGTTTACGACTACGTGTATTATACAACATAATCATCGCTTCAGCAGCAGCAGTTCCTTCGTCTAAAAGTGAGGCATTGGTCAACTCCATACCTGTTAAATCCGAAATCATGGTTTGATAATTAAGTAGGGCTTCTAATCTACCCTGTGAGATTTCTGCCTGATAAGGTGTATAAGATGTGTACCAACCCGGATTTTCAAGAATATTGCGTTGTATAACACCTGGCATAACCGTAGGATGATAGCCTAAACCAATATAGGTTTTAAATTCTTTATTCATTTGCTCCAATTCTAAGATGTGCGCCATATACTCTTGCTCACTCAAAGCTTTTGGAAAGTTTAGTGGTTTCGAACTTCGAATATCTTGTGGAATCGTTTTATCTATTAGCTCGTTAAGACTGGAAACACCACAGGTTTGAAGCATTTCAGATTGTTCGTCTTCCTTAGGACCTATATGTCGTAATTGAAAAAAATCTGTTTTCATTTTACCATGATTTATTAGATTTCAAAATTACAAAAATTAGAAGGAGAAAAGATTTATTTTATACACATTTTTTATATTACTTTTACTGAGATATACTGATATTCATCAGAAGATCATTAATGTGAAATTTATTAAAAAAATAATTGATTTTTATATATTTTCCAATATTCATGTTGGGATAGCAGCGGCTTGCTTCGCTATGGTCAGTATGTATAATAATGGAGAAGGATTTATAGCCTATAGTTCTTATTATATTTTTTTTAGTACAGTTTTAGCCTATCATTTTATTAGAGTTTTTGAAAGTTGTGAATGTACTTTTAAAGCAGTATTTGCTTATTTAAAAAAACAACCAATAGAAGTTTTATCCATAGGAGTAATAGCCTTTTTAGGAACTTCTTTTTTTGGATATAAAATAGGATTTAATGCTTTATGGATATTAATTCCCTCCGCTTTTTTGACATTTTGGTATGCTGTTCCTTTGTTTAAATATAAAGGGGAAAAAATTTCATTGAGAAATTATCCTACTGCAAAAATGTTGAGTATTGCACTTGTTTGGGCAATGGTTACTGTTTTATTTCCTATGCAAGATTACTTATCGGAAACTAGAATTTGGATAGAATTTGTGCAGCGTTTCTTTTTAATAATAGCAGTAGCAATACCTTTTGACATTAGAGATCTAAACAAAGATGAGTCGCATCTAAAAACTTTACCCCAACAAATAGGTATATCTAAAGCTAAAAAAGTTGGTGTACAATTCTTGGTGCTATTTTTTATATTCAGCTTTTTAAAATTCCCGCTTACTGCTAATACCGTAGTTACTGAACTAATAATTTTTATTTTGAGTTTGTTACTATTGGTTAAAACAAAACCAATACAGTCGAAATATTATACAGCTTTTTGGGTGGAGAGTATTCCGATTATTTGGTGGTTACTTTTGCTTAATTTTAGATAATATGAAGTTATTTGTCAGGTCGAGCCTGCCTGTTCGGCAGACAGGCGCAGTTGAGACCTGATAGTTAATAAACTTAAGAGCAATTTTAGTTTATCTCAAGACTCATGTTCAAAAAATAAAGTTTTGATGATACCGTCAGCTAAACCAATTTTAGGAACAATAATCTTTTTAGCTTTAGCCCATTTCATTGCTGAGATATAAATTTTTAATGCAGGTATAATAACATCTGCACGGTCTGGGTTCAATCCCATTTCGCGAATTCGTTGGTTGTAAGTAAGTTCTTTTAGTTTTTTAAATTCTTTTTTTAGGTAAGCTAAACTTAAAGGTTTCCCTAACTGGGTTGCAGATAGTTTAAAAATTTTATTGATGTTTCCACCCGAACCAATGATTGTACAGTTCGGATATTTTAGGATACCCTCCTTAATCCATTTTTTTGCAATATTCCGTATTTCTGATAAATCTTGATTGCTATCTAACGCACGTACAGTCCCCATTTTAAAAGATTTAGATTCTATCATCTTTCCATTAGAGAAAAAAGTAAATTCGGTACTTCCACCACCCACATCAATATAAAGGTAGTTTTTTTGGCCTTCTATAATCTCGTATAAATCAGTTGAAGCGATTATGGCAGCTTCAGTTTTACCATCAATTATATCTATTTGAACATCGCTTTCTTTTTTTATTTTAGCAATGACTTCTTTACCATTAGTTGCCTCACGCATTGCTGAAGTGGCACAAGCTCTATATTTTTCAACTCCATGAACTTCCATTAGTAACTTAAAAGCTTTCATAGCTTTGCTCATACGTGCCGTATTTTTGTCAGAAATAGCTCCTTTTTTAAATGAGTTAGCACCCAAACGAATCGGTACACGAACCAATGCAGATTTTCGAAAAATAGGTTCTTTTCCACTTTCTAAGATAACATTGCTTACTAATAGTCTAACACCATTAGATCCAATATCAATAGCGGCATATTTTTTTATTTTCAAATTGTTCTTTTTATACTGTGAGCCATGAGCTTTAGGCTAAATGTTGGTTAATTCTAAAATTCATCAAAAT
>JAUVBX010000023.1 GCA_030590985.1 Lutibacter sp.
GTGAATGACAAGAATCTGTATTTACCCAAAAGACATTCAGATTGTAACTGGCAAGAGTGAACGTTATGGTAGAAGCGTTATTAAGCTTATTAAGGAACGTTTAGATAAAGAAAAGCATCAATTAGTTACAGTCGATGAATTTTGTGATTTTATGGGCTTAGAGCCCAGTAAAGTAAAGGGCTTATTAAAATAATCCTTATCTTTACCAAAGGTTTGAAAAGTGACCTATTCGGTGACCAAAGAATGATACAGGACTGAAAGTACTATGAATACAGGCAATATAAGAGGGGGTTCGAATCCCTCTTTCTCCGCCACAAACCCGAAGCTTTGCTTCGGGTTTTATATTATAAGAAAATAAGTTGAATTCATTCTAACTTCTTAAATTAAAGACTCTACATATTTTGATCATTTTCATACCATTCAGCATACGAAGTACCCGTTTCGTGAAGTTTTAAGGAATGTAGTTTGACATCAGAAGGAAGTTTGGCTTTGATTCTATCAGCGAAATCTATTAGCATCATTTCACTAGTAGGTTGATAATCTGCCAAAATAACTTTATGATCGTGTTTTTTTAATTCCTTGGCAAGTTTAACGTGATTCGTGTTTTTATTATTTAAAATAGTAGTATGGTCAAAATACGTTTACGATTTCTTTTTTAACAATGGCTTTTAGATCGCCAAAATCGATGACCATACCTAGCTTTGCATCAGAATGGTCGCTAATAGGTTTACCTATGACGGTTACTTCTAAATTATAACTACGTCCGTGTATGTTTAGACATTTATCGTCATATCCAGCGAGTGCGTGTGTAGATTCGAAAAAAACTATTTGTACTATTAAGTGTTAAAATCTATTTAATTTCAATATAAAATGTCTCTATTCTAATGTTAGGGTTGTTTTTGTTATCCTTTTTCCAAGGTCGTATATACCAGATTTCAATTGTAGTATTCCCTTTTTTAATTGCTTTAAATTCAAAATAATCCACCCCTGGGAAGTCTAATTGCTCATCACCCAATTCTCGATATTCTTTTTTGATATTTTTTAATAAAACTGTATTAATGTCATCTTTAACCTCCCATTTATACCCGGTTCCTGGATGAGTAAGTAATTCAATGCCAAAAGTTTGATTCTCAGTTATATTGATTTTATTATTACTATCATTATAAATAACAATATTTTTTTGTGAATTACAAGATAATGAAATCAGGAAAATATAAAAGCAGTAAAATGAGACTTGCCAATTGTGATATTGTTTCATCTAATATTATTAAAAAATAATCAGATTCTCTTTAAAGATAAAAATATGTTTAAAGCATAAGATCCTAGAATACAACTTGAAAGCATAAAGTTGTATTCTAGGACTTATTTCTTTATTTGATAACCCGTGTTCTCTTTTTTGGGGTGACTCGTTTAATTTGTGGTTTTATTGACTTCATTGGTTTTACTTGAAGGTTCCCTTTTCTAGTCCATTTGCTTCCGCCAAAGCCCTTGCCACTAATTTTTTGCATCGTGTTAGCTGATGTAACTTTGAGTTTCAGTATTCCTTTACCTCCCATGTTGCATTTAGGAACATCTGCCCATTTTAGTGAAATAGTATTACCTATTCGTACCCCTATGGCTACATTGGCAAAAGCAGGTTTACCACTTGTAAATGCCTTCTCACCAAACCAAAATATTTTATTCCCCACCTGATTGACATAATAATTACCGTTATCATTACACTTCCAAAGACCATCGAGGTTCGTAATTGTATTGGCTTTAAATCCTGCAGGTCTTTCTCCATAGGTGTTTGAAGGTAATGAAGTTTCATTCCATGAGCTACAGCTAAATCCACCTGTTTGATTAATTTTTGTTAATTTTTTCCCATTAGTACTGACTTTAATTTTCAAAGTACCATTATTTTTAGCACCTCCTTTTGGAACGTCTGCCCATTTACCGGTTACAATATTACCTGAGCGGGTTCCTATAAATACATTTGCAAACCCTCCATTTGAGGTTTCGCCAAACCAATAAACTTTTGATCCAATCTCTCTAACGTAGTAGAGTGCATTATCAGAACCTTTAAAAACTTTTGTTATTGCTGAATAACTCTTTTTGGCAGTAACAACTATAGCACGACGACCGATGTTGAAGTTTCCATATTTTACCCAACAAAATCCATCATATCCCCAATCTGTACCCCATGAATTTTTGACTAAAAAAGCTTGTTTACTATCATCCCATCCGACGATAAGAATCGCATGATTAGAAGAAGGGCTGCCGTAATTGCTGGGATAACCATCTAATACACCTCCGGTATATCCACTCCAACCTGATGCAACCAGACTAGACTTTACAGCTCCATATTGCATTATAGCATTTTTAATTAAAACCGGTTCAGCGATTTTTGAGATATTTCCATCAGGTCTTAATACTGTCCAAGATGTTGCATAATAATTTGTACCTCCAGACCCTGAAGGACATGATCCTTTAGAACCTACGTATGGCATGTCACTTTCCTTTTTAAGGTTTTTATTATTGTCAACCATCCATCTGAAAACTTTATAGGAAAGTCCTCCGCCACAATTACCACCGCTACTGCAATTTAACGCATATTGTTCAGAGGCTGTAGCTAAAGCGTTATTACGTTTTAAATAATTGCTTTCATACATGGCAACAGCAGCAAATGTCCAGCAGCTTCCACATCCACCTTGGTCTACCACTGGAGAAACCCAACCGTTGTCACGAGCATCATATGCGCTTGGTATTCCATCTGTATCAGCTATGACTGTAAACTCTTCTAGTGACTTTGTTAACATTTCAGCTTTAATTGAATTGATTTCCTGTAAAGACATTTCATTAATCTCTCCAAATAATTGGTTTGTTGGACGATTGAAAACGGATGTAAAACCAACAGTATAGGACAGTTTTTTCGTGCTGATCTCATTTCGTATTTCATTTAATCGATTTTTAACAATAACAGGAGCAACCAGCTCTCTTGCCGAATAAAAGTTGCTTAATTGTGTAGTTGTTCTTTTTTGTAATACTACTTTTTGAGCCTTTAAAGAAAGACCAATGCCAAAAAATAATAATAAAAATAAAATTAGTCCTTTAGCATTGAAAGCTTTACTTAGATAATTTGTTTTCATAATAATTATTGCTTTAAATTTATATAGACGTATCACACTGCATATCTTTAGTTCAAATATACAATTATTATATATTATGCTTTATACATATAGCATTCCTAGTTAGAATGACAAAGTAAATACTAATTAATACCCAACACAATGATACAAATCAGTGAATTCACTAATACTAATCATCAGAATCTGAAAATATAGACTTTTACTTTAAATAAGCTATGCGTATTAACCTTAAGTTTTGATTAATTACTTGAAGGATAAAACAATTGATTATAACCAAACTTGACTCAAAAACTATAAAAAAAGCTACTACTCTTGATCATCAGCAAACCATTCTGCATAAGAGGTGCCGGTTTCGTGAAGTTTTAAGGAATGTAGTTTAATTTCAGGAGGGATATTTGCTTTGATTTTTTCAGCAAAATCTATAAGCATCATTTCACTCGTGGGTTGATAGTCTAGTAAGATAACATTATGTCCTCGTTTTTCTAATTCATTAGCTAACTCAATATGAGGTGTGTTCTTATTAAAGACTGTCGCGTGATCAAATACATCTACAATTTCTCTTTTAACAATAGCTTTTAAATCTCCAAAATCGATAACCATGCCGTATTTAACATTATTATTGTCATCAATAGGCTTTCCGATAACTGTTACCGAAAGATTGTAACTGTGTCCGTGAACATTTCGACATTTTCCATCATACCCATATAGAGCATGACCCGTTTCAAAAAAGAATTGTTTGGTAATTCGAATGGTTTCCATTTGTGTAATGATAAAATAATAAGTACACAAAATTACAGAATTATACGTATCTTAGTGAACAAAAGCGTAAAAATTGTTTAAATTTGTATTACACTTTAAACACATTGTTATTTATGTCATTATTAGATCTATTTACCAGCGGAGAACATAAAAAAGCTAAAACTTATTTTGCTGCGTTGGTAAAAATTGCCTTTATTGACGGTTCGATGGATGAAAGGGAATTAAAATTTCTAGAAAAAATGTCCTTAAAACTTGGGATAAGCAGTGCTGAATTTGTAAAAATTCTCGAATATCCAGACAAGTATCCTTTAGATCCACCACTTGATTATAAGGATAGAATTGAGCAATTATTCAATCTTACGCAAATGGTGTGTTCTGATGAAGTGATAAAACTTGATGAAGTTAAATTAGTAAGAAGTTTGACAGTAGGTTTGGGATTTCCGACTGATAACGTTGAAAAAGTTACTGACGAGGCAATATACTTAGTAATGAATGGCAATAATTTACATGACTTTAGTAAAGCAATAAAACAGGTAAATCAATTCTAATTAGTAGTTTTTTTGCGATTTAAAAATAAGTACGCACCATTCGTAAATGGTGCGTATATTTTTTTAACTCATCATTATAGATACCTTCTTGATCTAACCGATCAATACGTACTTTACCTTTTGCAGCATGGATTATTTTTTCATTTTCGAGAATGATTCCAACGTGCATAATTTGCTCTTCTTCATCAAAGAAAGCCAAATCTCCTGCTTGTGCTTGTGATAAAAAAGCAACTAATTCTCCTTGTGTTGCCTGTAATGATGCATCTCTTTTAATAGTATATCCATTGAGATGATAAACCATTTGAGAAAATCCAGAGCAATCTAGACCAAGAGGTGTTTTTCCACCCCATAAATAGGGAGTATTTAAATAGGAAAGGGACGTTTCAATTATTTCTTCTCTACTTTGTTTCCCTCTAATTACATCACCTGAAAATGAAATTTTCTTGTTGTTAAAAACAAAAGTTCCTTTTGAAAATAAAGGTAAGTTACTCCCTTTTGCTACTAAAACTCTTACATCATCTAATTGTACAGAGACGAAATCATCTACTACTTTTACTTTAGTGCTCTTCGTGAATTTTTCATAATCATTTTGTGTTGTTGGAACTAGTTGAATTGTTTCTATCCAAGCTTTATAACCATCTTGCTCTAATTCTACATAGCTCCAGTCATCTTTTGTTTCTAATACAATCACGTACTCTCCAAATAGTACTTGTGATACCATTTCACTGCGATGATTAGGTTCAGCACGTAATGGTACCATATTTAGATAGGCTAGTGCATAGGTAACATGTGATGATGCTTTTTGTATCATATTTTTATGAGAATAAGTTAGAAAAGACTAACTAAAATAATTTTTTGGTAAAGAAAAAAATTACATTCTTTCAATAATCATTGCACCAGCTCCACCACCACCATTACAAATACCGGCAGCGCCAATTTTAGCATTGTTTTGTTCTAACACATTGTAAAGAGTAACCATTATACGAGCGCCACTCATTCCTAGTGGATGGCCTAGTGAAACAGCGCCTCCATTAACATTAACTTTAGCAGGATCTAATTTCATTAAATCCATATTTACTAATCCAACGACAGAAAATGCTTCATTTAATTCAAAATAATCTACATCATTCATACTAATACCAGCTTTTTCCAATGCTTTTGGAACTGCTTTTGCCGGAGATGTTGTAAACCATTTAGGGTCTTGGGCGGCATCAGCATAGCCTGTTATTTTAGCGAGTGGTTTTAGGCCTAACTCGTTTGCTTTTTCCAGGCTCATCATTATAACAGCTGCAGCACCATCATTTAATGTAGATGCATTGGCTGCTGTTACAGTACCATCTTTAGTAAATACAGGACGTAAAGTTGGAATTCTTTCCATTTTTACATTGGTAAATTCTTCATCTGTGTCAACAATTATAGGTTCTCCTCTTCGTTGAGGTACTTCTACAGGTATTACTTCGTTTTTAAATTTACCAGCTGACCAAGCTTTTGCAGAACGATTATAGGATTCAATAGCAAACTCATCTTGGCGCTCTCTTGATATTTTATATTCAGTAGCACATAGATCAGCAAATGTTCCCATGTGTGCTTGTGCATAGACATCAGTTAACCCATCTTTAACCATACCGTCAGTAATTTTGACATCACCTAATTTAACTCCGTTTCTGGCATTGTAATAGTGTGGTACCATAGACATGTTTTCCATTCCACCAGCCACGACAATAGAAGCATCACCACATTTTATGGCTTGAGCTGCTTGCATCATAGCTTTTAACCCCGATGCACAAACTTTATTTACTGTGGTGCAAGGAACTGTATTAGGAATTCCCGCAAAAATAGCGGCCTGTCTTGCAGGTGCTTGACCGAGATTGGCTTGAAGGACGTTACCCATTAATACTTCGTCAACCATTTCTGGTTTTAAATCTATTTTTTTTAATGCTGCTTTAATAGCAGTTGCCCCTAATTTTGTGGCACTAACACTTGATAAATTACCTAAAAAACTTCCGATAGGTGTACGAACCATGGATACTATTACTACTTCTGACATAAAATTGTTGTTTTAAATATTGTACTGCGAATTTAATGAAAATTGCACGAATAGCATTAAGATTTTGGGGTATTTATTAGGGTAAAATGTGTACTTATTGATTTAAAGTTAAAACAATTAAAACGAGAGCTCTGAAAAATTTGTAATTTAGCGCATGTTTTATTTTGATGCTCAATACTAGATTAATAAACTTACAATAATGAAATCATTTTTAAATAAAATTTTTGAAAATCATTCTTTGATATATAAGGTGGTATTATATGTTTTATCGGTATTTATAATTGTTTATCTTTTTCCTAAAGGGGGCCAATTTAAATATCAATTTCAAAAAGGAAAAGTTTGGTATCATGACGACTTTGTAGCTCCATTTGATTTTGCTATTCAAAAATCTGCTGATGAAATTGAAGATGAAGAACAAGATGTGTTGAACAATCAAATGCTGTTTTTTTCTTTTAATGATTCTATAACCAAAAGATTAGATAAAGAGTTTGAAATTAAATTTGTAGAAGCTTTTGAGAGTAAAGTTATTAATCAACAAGAGAAAAGGGATTTATATCAAACGGCAAAACACTATATTCAGCAGATTTATAGTAATGGTTATGTGTATTCGAATGATACTTATACCATTAAAGATACATCAGAATTAATTTCAGTCAAAAAGGGAAATGAAGTAGTACAAATGTCCTATTCAGCATTGTTAAATATAGATTTGAAAGATGACAGTATTATTCGATTTTTTGCAATGCAGCCCGAATCTATTCATAAAACAAATACGATTCAATTGTTGCAAGAGACACTTACATATAATGTGGTATATGACAAAGAGTTTACAGATAAAGCTTTACAGGAACAACTGGATGCAATACTTCCGACTAGAGGTTTTATACCAAAGAATACAATTATTATTTCAAAAGGAGAAATTGTTGAAGGTGATAATTTCTCACAACTCCAATCGATAGCAAAAGAGTATCAATCCAAGATTTGGTCAAAATCTAATTATTATTGGTTAGTTACAGCTTATACTTTTTTAGTAGCACTAGCATTGATAATGCTTTTATTATTTATAAAAAAATATCGCCCAGAAGTTTATGAAAATTCAAGTAAGATTAGTTTTATTTTTTTCAATGTGGTATTAACGGTTTTAATCACGATGATGCTCATTAAATTTAATGTACATTATCTTTATGTAATACCTTTTATCATTTTACCACTTATCATAAAAGCTTTTTTTGATGCACGTTTGGGGTTGTTTACTCATGTGTTAACTATACTATTACTCGGATTTATTGTTCCAAATAGCTTCGAATTTATCTTTATTCAGATAATTGCGGGAATCGTAACAATTTTAACAGTCTCAGAACTTAATAAAAGAGCTAGTTTATTTATTTCCGTTGCTCAAATAACAGGTGTTTATTTATTGACCTATTTTGCTTTTTCGGTTACGCAAGAGGGGAATGTTTCAAACATTGATTGGCTTAACGTAGGTTTGTTTGTATTAAATGGAATGATTACAGCATCTGTTGTAATACCCATCATTTTCTTTTATGAAAAAATATTTGGCTTAGTGTCTGATGAATCTTTAAGAGAGTTTTCAGATAGTAATAATAAATTATTACGCGAACTAAATGAAAAAGCTCCTGGAACTTTTCAACACTCTATGCAGGTTGCTAATCTTGCAGAATCAGCAGCAAAAGAGATAAATGCGAATGCTTTGCTAGTTAGAGCAGGTGCATTATATCATGATATTGGAAAAATGTTGAATCCGATATATTTTACAGAAAATCAGGCGACAAGTGTAAATCCTCATGATGAATTAACACCAGAAGATAGTGCCCAGATTATAATCGATCATGTAATTCGTGGTATTGAGTTGGCAAAAAAACACAAGTTACCTGATCGTTTGATCGATTTTATACGTACACATCATGGTACTAGCTTTGTTTATTATTTTTATAAAAAGGAAGAAGAAATAAATCCAGATTCTATAAATAAAGATAAATTTAGATACCCAGGTCCTATTCCTTTTTCAAAAGAAACGGCAATATTAATGATCTGTGATGCAGCAGAAGCAGCTTCAAAAAGTCTTAAAGATCCGACAGCTATTCTTATTGATGAGTTAATTAATAAAGTTGTAAAAGGTCTGATGGATAACGGGCAGTTTCAAAATGCAGCCATTACTTTTAAAGAAATCGAAAGAGTCAAAAAAGTAATAAAAAAGAAATTAAATAACATCTATCATGTTCGGATTGAGTATCCAGAGTAGTTGAATAGTTCAAGTTTTGAATATTTTAACTTTGCCCACAGTCCAAAACTCAAAACGGTTATTTTTATATCTCTACAATTTTATGCTTAATAGCATACATCACCAAACCTATACGATTTTTTACTCCTAAAATTTCAAATAAGTGATGTCTATAGCCATCTATTGTTTTAGGACTCAAAAACATCTCATCTGCTATCTCTTTGTAGGTTTTTTCTTCACAAGCTAATTTGATAAAGCGTATCTCATTTTCTTTTAATTGAATTTCCTTGTTTGTGTTATTATCATGGTTAAGTGATTTCATCAAGGTATTCGTAACTTGTTCTGTATGGAAATATCCTTGGTCTATAACAGTGTCAAGTGCTTTTTTGAGTAAAGTAGGTTGAATGTCTTTTAATAGATAACCTTTGGCTCCATTTCGAAGCATACTCAAAATTGTTTGTTCATCATCTTCCATTGATAAAGCAAGAACTTTGGCTTCGGGTTGGTATTTTTTTAACCATTTCATGGTGGCTATACCATCCATTACTGGCATCTTTACGTCTAGTAGAATTATTGCAGGCAATTTCATGCCAGCAGATAGTTTATCGACTAATTCAGAACCATTTTGAAAAGTAAATTTAACGGTATAGTCATCATAAGAATTGACCAAACTTGCTAGAGAACGAGCAAATAGTAAATGGTCATCTACAATTATTACTTCATTTGTTTTCATAATTTTTTATTTTTTTAGTAGGATAGTTCAGGTTCATCTGTGTTCCATCTTCACTAGAATTATATATTAGTTTAGTATTTATCAAAGAAGCTCTGCTTTTGATATTGATTAAACCTGAACCTTTTTTAGCTTTTGTTATATCAAAGCCTTGCCCATTATCATTAACACAAAATTTCACCATATCAGGTAAATATTCAATAGTTACATGTAGTTTTGTCGCTTTTGAATGCTTAATAGTATTCGAGAAAAACTCTTGTATCATTCTAAATAAAATAATCTCATCTTTTTGTGGGATATCATAAACTTCTCCTTTAACTTCAAATTGAGTTTCAATAAATTTAAGCTTGTTAAAACGGTTAATTTCTACTTGGATAGATTCAATAATACCCATATTATTAATTACTTCGGCATTTAATGTTTTGGAAATAGAGCGTATTTCTTGCAAACTATCACCAATAATATTACTAATTTCTTTAACTTTTTCAGAATTTTCGGTAAGTTGAGGTTGTAAAATGTTAAGTTCTAGACGTGCTAATGACAAGAGTTGACCAACATTATCATGTAACTCCCAGGCAATATTTTTTAAAGCACTTTCTTGAATCTCAATTTGTGACTTTTTTAAAGTTTTATCAAATTGTTTCTCTTGCTCTTTTTGCTTTATAATAAAATCCATCTTTTTCTTTTGGAAATATGTGAAAAGAATTCCAAATATTACCAAAAGTAAAAGAATGACAATTGACGTAATAATGATTACGTAAGGTAAGGCTTTTTGCTCCATATTACACCTATTATTATAGTACTAAATAAAATTATACTTGCTAAATATTGAATACCTCCTAACACTAGTAATGATTCATCATTAATAAACTCCTCTCTGTTAGTAAAATAATTACTAATAGTAACAGGCAATTGAACCAAATAATAGACCAACAGCCCAATACTGAGCCAAAATATTAAATAATGATGTATGTATAATATTTTATCTGATTGAAACATCTCTAATAAAAAACCAAAAATTGTTATGATAAGAACTAATATGCCAAAAGTTTGTGGAAAACTTTGAGCAATATTGTAATGTTCACTAAGCACTAAAAAATTTATTAAAAAATAAACTTCATATATAGCTCCGGTATAAACTAAAAATCTTTTTATTTTTTTACTCTTAAGATATTGGTAGAATATAAATAAGAAAAAAAGAATTTCAAAATTATAATAAATATTAAACCACCAAACATTATATAACTGAAATTTTGACCATAAGATATCAGCTATAAAATTATGTAAAATTATATAGGCAAAAAAATAGACTAGGTACTCTAATTTACAATTTTTAAGTTTTCTATAATAAATTAGCATCACTATGAAAGCGATCAGCAATGTAATATAAGATGCTATGTCTAATATTCTAACCATTTATTTTACTTTTCAGGACAATGCCAAGGGCAGGGTATACCACGACTTAGTATTGACGAATCACTACTTGTAGGAGGGTTAGCTTCTAAAATTTTTAATGTTTTCGGATTTTTATCAGTTGAGTATATAGGGTCAAAAGATACTTGTTCGTCTTCGTCTTTACTATTTTTATCGGTATATGTTGGACACAAAGCAACATTCATAGCTCTTTCTGTGTCGGTTTTGGCAATAAAATACATCCGTAATCCAGATATAGAGATTTCTTTTGTTTTAGCTTCGTTTTCAATAAAACCGATGTACTCTTTAATCGTATCAATATCGAACCATACTGATTTGGTTTGATCGCCAGAACGTACATGTGATACATAAGAATCTTGCATACTACTGAATTCACTAATACTAATTGAATCTTTTAGTGTTGCCATAATTATTTAGGTTTAAAAATTAACAAGTACCAAAGGTATCTATAAAATTGATAATATAAATAGTATAAACTTACTTGCAAAAATTTATCAAATAAAAAAATACTTATATAACAGTGTATCAATATGATATGGTGTTAGAGTAATTATTTAAAGATTAATTTAATATAAAAAAGGGGAAAAACACCTTTTTTAAAAACAGGTTTTTTCCTCTTGTTTACTAGTCATTAAAAAACAAATATTTGTATCATAGAAACAAAGAAGTTTCTTAGGGGAAAATTGTAAAGAGGAAAACACGTTGCTACTAAAAGAATCTAAGGTTAATTATTTTGAAGAAAGAGGCTGAAATATTGAATTTTGGTCTTTTTTTTCAAAAAACAGGAAAAATCTTATAAAAAAATAGGGCTTTTTCCTCTTGTACAAAGTTCTATTCTACAAGATATTTGTACCAATGAAAGTCAATTAATAGACTTGGGAGAAATTGAAAAAAAAAGATAAAGTTTAATAAAATAAAGTTATTTATTTTGGGGGTAGGGGTTGCGTACCATTTTTATGGTAACAGCCCCTTTTTTTATTACATAAAACCTCTTCTTAAAAAGTTATATATGCTTGTGAAGTTTCCATTAAAAACAAATCGAATTTTTTCTTCATAATGTGGGTTAGCTACTTCCCATCCATTATTTGAATGCATTGGAAAATATATTTCTAGTATATTGTGTACAAAATTAAGACGTATACCTTTATCATGGACAAAGTATACTGTTTTATCACGGTTTTTCACTAGACCTACATCGTTGTATATTTCAAACCAACGCCAAATACCGATACTTGTGTTAAAAGAAGTTATCCATTGATTTGCAAAACCTACAGGTATTTGTGATTTAAATCCTCCGTCGTTAATTATTATTTGTTGGCTAAGAATTCCCTCAGATTCATCACGTCCGTAATACCGATACCTAAATAAGTAATCCGTAGGACGATTAACTCCATAACTAAAAAAATCTGATGTTGTTTTGTTGTATAAAAAAACACCTCCAAAAAATCGAGCATCAAATTGCCTTTTACTATTTGTTAATTTTCTAATTCGAATATCAGTTGTTAGTTTACTAAACATTGAACCAATTTCTAAATCTGTGAAATATGTGAAATTGTCAATTATCTCAGGGTTGCTGTAGACGTAATGCAAGTTTAATACGGAATACTTGTCAAGTTCTGTTTGATTATTTTCTGATAAATCAATCTCTTTATCTACCATCGTAAAACTTATACTAACAGCACGGTCTTTTACAGATCTTAAATTTTTACGTTTAAAAAATATTTGTGCATAGGGTTGTAATTTTTTATATGCCAAATCAGGTTGATAATGAAAATAACTTCCTAGGATTCCAAAACGATAACTATTGATTGATTGATTTTCAATATATTTATGATATACAGCTTTAAATGAGCCGGTAAGGGATTGACTTTTAAAACTATAAGCAGGAGTTATTGATAGATCAAATTTTTTTCTTAAACTGCTTTTATTTTTTATTGAAGAAGCTATGATTAATCCGTCATAGTAATTATAGTCTGCCTTTGGTTCTAAAAACAATTGTGTATAATTGGGATCATAAGCATCTTTCAGCCATTTAATTTTTAAAGGCTTATTAATTAAGGACCAATGATTATTTTTTCTATTGTTACTTAGGTTGACCTCTGGAATTTTACCTTCATAATTAAGCATCCAATAATCAATATTTTTTCTTTGAACAGTTATGTTTTTAATAGAATCAATTCCAGTTAAACATATCTTAGATTGAATGCTATCATTATTTATACTATAAAGACTGATTGGAACAGCGATGCTTCTTTTGTTTTTGATTCTTAGAGTTATTGAGTCTTTTGTCTTATTGTGTATTTTTAAGGAATAATCAATTTTTTTGTCAGTTTCTAAAAAAGCATTAAAAAACCAACTTACATCTTTATCTGTTTGAGTTGTTATAGTATTTTTAAAAAGATTAGTAGAATTATTTTTAGTTGTTTTGTTTTTAAAAAAATTCTTAATTCCATTGTCAACAATACTATCTCCTAAAAAATTATTTAGATATTGTAAGCCTATTCCAGCTTTGTATTTATTAAAAATTAATCGATTAAAATTGGTTAATGAGTCTGATACCGTTGTCAGCGCTTGGTCAAGATTTGAACGAGTTGCATATTGATAAACAATACTATATTTTTCGTTAAAATCTAATTCTGATAAATGATATGAGCGAATACCCCATATTTTAGATAAGCTTCCTATTAGTTTTACTTCAGGATAAAAGGTTTCTACATACTGCATTATCATATATGAATGAATACCACTTCTTAACCACGTATCAGTTCGTGATTGTGAAGGCAAACTATTATTGATATACTGTTGAGTTATTGTTTTAAACATTCGTAAATCCCATTCAAAAGTATCAGAAAAAGGTCTTAGAAAGCTAGGCAGTTGATTCATTCCATACAATGGATTTTTTTCGTAGCTAGTTTTGTTAACAAATAGTTTTGTATATCGATAATTTCCTAATCTTTCTTCTAAAAATGATAGTTGTCTGTTTAGAATTGCTGTTTTCACAGGAGTTCCAATTTCAATATCATTCAAATTGGTTGATACAAGTATCTTTTTTGTTTGGAAATTATTAAATTCGGATGATGTTGAAAGATGTAATTGAAAATCTTTTACATTTTTTTCATGTAATATATATCTGTTTTTTGTCTCTTTACTGATATTTAAATTACTAGCTACTTTATAGATTTGAGGAACCAATAGTGTGACTGTATAATCTGTTTGGTTTTGGTATAGATCATCCATATCAAGGTGATGTATCAATTGCCATGACTGATTATAGACAGCAGGTTGTAAATACCAATATCGTAAATTATATGTTTTGTTTTCTACTCCGTATGAGGTAAACTTAGCATGAGGAATTTTAACAGTATAACTCAACTCAATGTCGATAGAATCTCTAGGAAGAAGAGCTTTTTTAAATTCTATTGAAATGGCATCTGTATAGTCTTTTGGACGATTCCAATCAACTGTTTGGTGGTTAAGCACAATATTTTTAATATTAGTTTCTCCACGATCTTTATCTTTTGCAAAAAAGAACTTTTTATTATGGTTTTCTACAAAACGTTTACCAAGTGCCGTATTTTTATTAGAAAAGGCATTATTCCAATCGTGTAAATATATACTGTTTAATGTGTCTTGAGAACGATTAAAATAGGTAATTTTTTGTTGAATTTTAAAGCTATGAGAGTCAGTATCTAACTCAACATGCATACTAATACGATTATGCTGTGCTGAGACATTCAGTATTCCTAAGAGGAAAGTAAGAATCCATATTATGTATATAAAATTGCGCAATAAACAGTAAATAAAAAATTTTAGAGTAAACTATAAATGTACTTAGAAATTAGGTGCTAGATTGTATTTTTCATAAAATTTAACAAAATGTTCTACTGCCTCATCAGCTGTATCGACGATTCTGAAAAGATTTAGATCTATTTCACTTATATTGCCGTTTTCTTCTAATAAGGTCTGTTTAATCCAGTCTAATAAACCAGCCCAGAATTTTCTATTGACTAAAACGATTGGAAATCTACCAATTTTTTTTGTTTGGATTAGTGTAATGGCTTCAAATAATTCATCCATGGTACCAAAACCACCAGGCATGACCACAAAACCCTGAGAATATTTTACAAACATCACTTTACGTACAAAAAAGTAGTCAAAATCCATGCTTTTACCTCTGTCAATATACGGATTATCATGTTGTTCAAAAGGTAATTCTATGTTTAATCCCACTGAAACACCTTTGCCACGATAAGCTCCTTTATTTCCTGCTTCCATGATACCAGGTCCACCACCAGTAACGACTCCAAAACCATTTTGAGTTAATTTATAAGCAATCTCTTCTGCTAGTTTATAATTAGCATGATCGGGTTTTGTTCGTGCAGAACCAAATATGCTTACACAAGGTCCAATACGACTTAAGCGTTCATAACCCTCTACAAACTCTGACATTATTTTAAATATTGCCCAAGAATCGTTAGTTTTTATTTCGTTCCAGGTTTTAGTCTGTAGTTTCTTTCGTATTTTTCTATCGTCGTTAGTCATATAATCTATTATTTGTTCTCTGTTATTTTAACTTCTTGTATTTTCTTTGCAAACTTTTCAATACGGCTTTTTACTTCTTTATCCAATTCGTCAGATTGTACCCAAGTATGGAGATCTCCAATATAATTAATTCCTAGATAGTCAGAACTTTTTTGAAAAGGGAGAAAGAAGCCTTCGATAGCATCGCTACCATAGCCACAACTGATTGCTGCCATGTGTTTCCCTCTTAATTTTCTACCAGTATCTTTGTTAATTCTAATGGTATCAGAGATTCTGTCAAAAAACACTTTCATTCTACCACTCATCGTGTACCAATATACAGGAGATGTGAAAATTAGTATGTCATAATTGTTGGCGATTCTTTCTATTAAGGCAGGAAAATCATCATCTTGATTTTTGTATTCGTAATCATAATGACCAATTTCTTTTTTATTCAAGTCGATTAAATCGCAATTCAATAGCTTTTGTAATTCTTTACTTACCATATTTGTATTGCCATCACTTCTTGAGCTTCCTTGAATGATTACTTTCTTCATTGTTATGTATTTAGATTGTATTTATTATTGAATGCATTTAGTTAGATTTCAAAAATACACTTAATTATGTTATGACAATTCTTGCTTTAAGTAAAAAGCAGTATAACTCTCTTTATTATTGCTCACTTGTTCAGGCGTTCCAACACATATAATCTCACCACCGCCTTTGCCACCTTCTTTTCCAATGTCTATAATATGATCGGCCAGTTTTATCACATCCATATTGTGTTCAATAATGAGAACTGTATTTCCTTTATCTACAAGTTTTTGAAGTACTTCCATCAAGACTTTAATATCTTCAAAATGTAGTCCAGTTGTGGGTTCGTCTAAAATATACAAAGTATTTCCTGTAGCTTTTTTTGATAATTCACTTGCTAGTTTAATACGTTGTGCTTCGCCGCCACTTAATGTTGTTGAAGGTTGTCCTAGGCTTATATAATCTAAACCAACATCGTGTAGTGTTTTTAATTTTCTATAAATTTTTGGAATGTTTTCAAAAAAAGGTACCGCATCCTCAATCGTCATGTTTAGAATATCTGAAATTGATTTGCCTTTGTATCTTATTTCTAAAGTTTCACGATTGAAACGTTTGCCACGACAAGTTTCACATTCTACTTGAACATCTGGTAAAAAATTCATTTCAATAACTCGCACACCAGCACCTTGACATGTTTCACAACGTCCAGCTTTAACATTAAAAGAAAAGCGTCCTGGTTTATAGCCCCTAATTTTCGCCTCAGGAGTTAATGCAAATAATGCTCTAATTTCTGTAAAAACTCCTGTATACGTAGCAGGGTTAGAACGTGGAGTACGTCCTATGGGAGATTGATCAATATCGATGATTTTGTCAATATGCTCTAAGCCTTTAATACTTTGATAAGGTAAAGGTTCTTTTACACCATGATAAATATGATTATTTAAGATTGGATATAGAGTTTCGTTTATTAAAGTAGATTTTCCACTACCTGAAACTCCAGTGACACAAACTAATTTACCTAATGGAATTTCAATATCGATTTCTTTTAAATTGTTTCCTGTTGCTCCTTTTAACAGGATAGTATTCCCGTTGCCTTTTCGACGTTTTGTAGGAATAGCTATTTTTTTACTTCCTCTTAAATAATCAGCTGTAAGTGTATTATGAGTTAGCAGTTCTTGGTAATTCCCCTTACTGACAATTTCACCTCCGTGAATACCTGCTTCAGGGCCAATATCAAGTATGTAATCTGCATGTTGTATCATTTCTTTATCGTGTTCTACTACGATAACAGAGTTCCCCACATCACGTAACTTAACCAAAGAATCTATTAATTTTTTATTGTCTCGTTGATGTAATCCTATACTGGGTTCGTCCAAAATATATAAGACACCAACTAGTTGTGAACCAATTTGAGTAGCCAATCGAATGCGCTGTGCTTCGCCACCTGAGAGGGATTTAGAACTTCTGTTTAAATTTAAATAATTTAAACCAACATCCAATAGAAATTGAATTCGAGTACGCAGTTCCTTTAGTATTTCATGTGCTATAGTTTGTTGTTTTTGAGATAATTTTTGCTCAACATTTTCAAACCAATCAGCTAATTCTGTAATATCTTTATTTGCCAAGTCTGAAATTGATTCATCTGAAATTTTAAAATGCAGTGCTTCTTTTTTTAAACGTTTTCCATCACAAATCTTACAATCATTTTGAACCATAAAAGCCTTTGCCCATCGTTTGATAGATCGAGAATCACTTGTGTGAAATTGGTTATTGATAAACGAAATAATCCCTTCAAAATCAATAGTATAATTTCGTGTAATACCCATAGCTTTAGAAGAAATTTCAAAGCTTTCATTACCACCATATAAGATAATATTCATCGCTTTTTTTGGTATTTTATCGATGGGATCTGTCAATTTAAAATTGTGACGATTAGCAATGAGTTCTAATTGTTTAAAAATCCATGAATTCTTTTGCTCACCTAAAGGAGCTAGTCCTCCTTTTTTAATAGAAATACTTTTATTAGGAATAATTTTTTCGAGACTAACTTCTTGTACAAAACCCAAGCCATTACAATACGAACAAGCACCTTTGGGAGAGTTAAAAGAGAAAGTATTAGGCTCCGGATTTGGGTAAGCAATACCAGTAGTTGGACACATTAAATTACTGCTGAAATAACGAGGTTTATCGGGTTGCTCGAGATCTAAAACCTGTAAAACTTTGTCACCATGATATAAGGATGTCTGAATACTTTCTTGTAGACGCTTTATAGATTCTTTAGTAACGTGTAAACGATCAATAACAATCGCAATATCATGCGTTTTGTAACGGTCTAAACGTAAACCTTTGGTTATTTCTAATAGTTCTCCATCGACAAAAACACGAACAAAACCTTGTTTTGCTATGCTTTCAAAGAGTTCTTTGTAATGACCTTTACGCGATTTAACAACAGGAGCCATCAAGTAGATTTTTTTACCTAAGTAGGTCTCAAAAATCAAATCTTTAATTTGCTCATCGGTATATTGTACCATCTTTTCACCCGTGTTATATGAATACGCATCTGCTACACGCGCAAAAAGTAAACGTAGAAAATCATATATTTCAGTAATTGTACCAACTGTAGAACGAGGGTTTTTATTCGTAGATTTTTGTTCGATAGAAATAACAGGCGATAGCCCATCTATTTTATCGACATCGGGTCTTTCCAAACCACCCAAAAACTGCCGTGCATAAGCGGAGAATGTTTCGATATATCTGCGTTGCCCTTCTGCATAAATAGTATCAAAAGCTAAGGAAGACTTTCCACTACCACTTAATCCCGTGATAACGACCAGCTTTTCATGGGGAATTTGTACATCGATGTTCTTAAGGTTATGAACACGTGCACCGTAAACTTCGATATAAGTCTGTTTATCTCTCATTTTTTGGCAAGTTGCAAAGATAGTGATTTAGGTTTGAGTTTTATACTTTTAATTAAACCAGTTTAGATTACTAGGCTTAAACAATACTTAATTAATACATCAGTACATTTTTGAACTATCAAATCAATAAATCATGAAATTGACATTGATTATTACTTTATGTTTTCGTACTTTGCAAAAGCAAATTTGATAAGAATGCGTATAGATTATCAACTAAAATACTTTTTTGAAAGACACGGTTTTGATGTACTGTCTCGTTTAGCAGATCGTTTGGGAATGAAAACATCCAACGTGCGTTTGTTTTTTGTATACATTAGTTTTGTTACTGTAGGTTTGTCATTTGGGGTATACTTAAGCTTAGCATTTCTATTGCGTTTAAAGGATATGATTTATACGAAACGTAGTTCGGTTTTTGATCTATAACAATATTACAAAATAGCAATTAATAAGAATAAATGGAATATTTGAATAATAAACTTTATCGCGCTTTAGGCATCATGTTGCTAGTGATTATTATAGGTGTGTTTGGTTATAAGTTTATTTCCGACAGCTATTCTTGGATAGATGCCCTTTATATGACCATAATCACTACGACTACAGTAGGTTTTGCCGAAGTACATCCTTCGGGTGATGCTGAAAAATTATTTACAATTTTTTTAATTATTACCAGTATTAGTATTTTTGGTTATGTGGTATCTGTTATATCAGAGTATATTGCTAATGGTCGTTTTTTTGAACAAATTAATAAGAGAAAAATGCAAAAACAAATTCAAAAATTAAATAACCACACGATTGTTTGTGGGTTTGGTAGAAATGGAAAGCAAGCGGTTGAAAGACTTATTTCATATGATAAAAAATGTATAATTATTGAGTCAGATGATAAAGTTATAGATGAAATAGAGGCATTAGGATATCTTTATGTCAAAGGAAATGCAACAGATGATAGGGCACTAGAAAAAGCAAATATCTCGTTAGCGAGTAATCTAATTACTACCATGCCTTCTGATGCCGATAATTTGTATGTGGTGCTTTCTGCTCGACAGATGAATAAAGATTTAACTATTATAAGTAGAGCATCTAAAGATACTTCTTATCGCAAACTTAAAGTTGCTGGAGCGAATAACATTATTATGCCTGATAAAATAGGTGGAAATCATATGGCATCGTTAATTGTAACACCTGATTTGGTTGAGTTTGTAGAACGTATTTCTATTGAAGGAAAAAAAGAAACAAATTTAGAGGAAATTGCTGTTGATGATTTACCAAAAGAATTTGTCAATAAGACATTACTCGATTTAAATCTTCGTCATAAAACAGGATGTTTGATTATTGGTTTTAAAAATGCTGATAATCAATATATCATTAATCCAGATGCAAATACCCAATTAGTACCTAATTCGCATCTTATTGTCTTAGGGAATATTGAGCAAATTGAAAAATTACACGAAATCTTTTAAATGTCTGTAAAAGTTGTTGTCATAGGAAGTAATGGCTTGTTAGGTCAAACTTTAGTAAATAAGTTATTTAATCGTACTGATTATAAACTCTATGCAATGGCTTCTGGTGAAAACCGAAACTCTAAAGCACAAGAGCTCACTTATTTTGAAATAAATATTGCTTATTTTAAGACAATTAAACTTCAACTAAACTTAATAGAACCTGATTTTATAATCAATGCTTTGGCTATGACAAACGTGGATGCTTGTGAAACCGAAAAGGAAGAATGTGATTTAATCAACGTTAAATTTGTAGAGAAATTAGCACATATAAGTCTTGAATTGGGTACACATTTGATACATATTTCAACAGATTTTATTTTCGATGGAATTGAAGGCTTATATGGGGAAACAGCTATACCAAATCCTGTAAATTATTATGGACTTTCAAAATTAAAATCAGAAGAAGCAATCCAAAATATTTTAGATAAATATACTATTTTACGTACTATTTTAGTCTATGGAAAGGTAGCAAATATGAAACGTAGTAACATCGTTTTATGGGTAAAAAAATCTTTGGAAAAAGGGGAGACAATCCGTATTGTAGATGACCAATATCGTATGCCGACCTATGTGGGTAGTTTAGCGGAGGCATGTCTTTTAGTAATGAAAGAGAAAGCAATGGGTATCTATCACATTTCTGATAGAGAATTACTTTCTATTTATGAAATAGCCATACAAATTGCTAGTTTTTATAATCTACCAAAAGCACTGATTGAACCTATACATACAACCGAACTCAAGCAAAAAGCTAAACGACCACCTAAAACTGGTTTTATCTTAAAAAAGGCAATTGTTGAATTAGGACTTAGACCACTTTCTTTTAATGAGGGATTGTCACTTTTTCAGAAAGAAATGTAATTAGAGCGCAATAAAGCTACAGTAATATTTGCCAAGTCTTCATTTTTTTAAGATATTGCGACTTATTTTTATAAATTCATAGAATCTAAGAATATGAAGAAATTAATCAC
>JAUVBX010000029.1 GCA_030590985.1 Lutibacter sp.
AAAGAACCGCCCATTCTTGCCTTAAAAGATGTTCAAAAGAATCTACAAGAAAATGAAGTTGTATTGGAATATCATATATCAATAGACGATGGTTATGGTATATATTCTAACAACGAAAATGCCTATGCCATGTTTATAACGAAAGAGAAAAACTACTTTTTCGAAATAGCCAATCAAACCGAACTTAAAGAAGATGTAACCCAGTTAAACAATTTACTACGTAAACCCTTTACAACTCAAGAGGATATTGATAGATATACACGTATTTCATATAGTGTTTATAATAAACTTTTTCCTACATCAGAAATCAAACAACTGATTAAGAATAAAAAACTAACTATTGCAACAGATAGCTATTTGTCATTACTTCCCTTTGAAGCATTAATTACTAAAAAAAATATAACTCACTATTTAATAAAAAATTGTACAATTGGTTACCAATATTCCTTTTCCTTTTTAAGGAACAATAATGTGACAAATATTGAAAACATATCCTATCTTGGTTTTGTTCCAATTAGGTTTAATTATGACAATTTAACACCTCTTTCTAATAGTCAGTTAGAAATCAAAAACCTTAAAAAATATTATACAGGTGATTTATTTTTTGACAGTTTTGCATCAAAAGAGAATTTTTTAAAAGAGTTTCCTAAATATAGTATTATTCATTTAGCTACTCATGCAGATGCTCAAGATAGTATTGGCCCATGGATTGCTTTTAGTGATGAAAAACTAACTTTAGAAGAACTCTATTTAAATAAAAGCAATGCTTCTTTAGTTGTTTTAAGTGCTTGTAACACCACTTTGGGAAAGGAAGAAATTGGTGAAGGTATCATGAGTTTGGCTCGTGGTTTTTTTTATTCAGGTACACAGAGTGTCATATCAAGTTTGTGGAATGTCGATGACTCATCTACGGCAACAATTATGAATAGTTTTTATCAAAACCTCAATAAAGGGCAAACAAAATCTGAAGCTCTTAGAAATGCAAAACTCAAATATCTAAGCACCCATTCTTTATCTGAAGCATCTCCACATTATTGGGCTTCATTTATTTTGTTAGGAAAAGATGATGTTTTGACAAATTCATCTTTACATTGGAGTATCTATTTATCTGTTTTTTTACTATCGGTAGGTTTGCTGTTTTTTCTTGTTAGGTTTAAGAAGTTCATTCGTAAATAATTAAAAAATTTCCTTCATATTTTTTGTTATTTATCTTTTTTAGGGGGTAAGAATTCAATAATCACAAAACATATTGGTATAACTCAATTTAACCATGGATAAAACTGTCTTAACTTTACTTCGAAAATTAGAGATCAACAGCATTCCAAAAGAGGAATTATCTTTCCAAATAAAAAGTCACCCTTCTTATCCCAGTTTACATTCGATTACAGGTGTATTAAGCCATTTTAATATTGATAATATTGCACTTGATGTACCTGTAAACGAGGAAACATTAGCACAATTACCAAAGTCTTTTATTGCACAAATTAAAACTGAGCAAGGAGAGGATTTTGCTGTAGTCTCAAATGATGGTTTATACTATGAAGTAATCTTTTCAGATAATAAAAAAAACAAATACCCTATCGATGAATTTTCAGAAAAATTTACGGGAATTATGGTTGGCGTAGAAAAAGACGAAAATTTAGTAGACACTAAAAGTAATAGATCATTTTTTACTACAGGTTTATGGATACTAACTGTTTTACTTTTACTAGGTATATGGTTTGCATCTAAACCTAATTTATTTATTTCTCTGTTTTTATTGGCGTCATTTATAGGTGTTTATGTAAGTGTCTCTATTGTTAAACAAGAACAGGGTTTACAAACTACTTTAGGAGATGCTTTTTGTTCGGGCGAAAACGAAAAAAGTGACTGTGATTCTGTAATAAATTCTAATGGTGCTTTACTTTTTGGAGTATTTAAACTCAGTGATTTGAGTCTGATTTATTTTATTGGTTTAGCTCTTTTCTCTTATTTGACTATAATCCTAAATATGAGTTCAGCTTTAACATATTCCTTTGGCTTACTTGCTGTTTTAATCACTGTTTATTCTTTGTATTATCAAGCTTTTGTTGTAAAAGCATGGTGTGGTTTGTGTTTAAGTATTGTAGGTGTTCTATGGATACAGGCAGCTATTGTTTTATTTGATATAAAATCAATAACTGCTTTTTCTTTTTATATGAGGGATGCCATAGTTGCTGGATTCTCTTTTTTCTTGGTTACAGCTATTTGGCTATTTTCTAAACCTATTATTGAATCGCTTAAAGAATTAAAGGAAGAAAAGATCAAATACTTTAAGTTCAAACGAAATTTTAATTTATTTAATACGCTAATACAGAAATCAAACAGTATTTCCACAACAATATCAAATATTTCTGAGATCGTATATGGAGATAGAAAAAACAGCTTACCAATAACTATTATTACCAATCCATTTTGTGGGCATTGTAAAGCAGTACATACCTTAGTTGAATACATTTATTCAAAATATTCAGAAACAACTAATATCACTATTCGGTTTAATATCAATGCTATTGAAATAGATAGCGATGTTGTTAAAATTACCAGTAGATTAATTGAACTATACCATTTAGAAGGACCTGAATTATCACTAAAAGCCATGCATGCAATCTACGCAGGACAAAATACAGAAAGTTGGTTAAAAGAGTGGGGAGAATGCTATGATCCAACCACATATATTAAAGTTTTAGAGAAAGAGAATAATTGGTGTACCGAAAACAAAATCAATTTTACACCAGAGATATTAATTGATGGCAAATCATTTCCAAAAGAGTATGATAGGAGTGACTTAGTATTTTTTATAGAAGAATTACATGAAAATTATTTTGAAGTTTTGGAAAAGAACACTCCAATACAAGAAATAGTAAATTAAAAAAAACGTAGAGACGTAATTTCTCACGTCCCTACTGGGTTTGAACAATATTCTCTCGCGAAGAACAGACACAAACCCTAAGTGTCTATAAGTGTTTGGGGCAAATTTAATCTTAATTTTATTATTATGAAAAAATTATCAAATTTAAAAGGAGCTAAGATGCTTAACAGAAAAGAATTAACACAAATAAAGGGGGGTGGAGCAAGAATTTGTTGTGAATGGTGTCCAGACGGGACTTGTGCAGGTTGGGTAAGTAGCCCAGGTGAATCATGCCCTTTTACAGCAGCTTGTGAATAGAAAAATGTGCGAAGTCTAAAGACTTCGCACACTTTCCAAAAACCTATGAATAAAAGTTCAAAAAAACATTCTCTCGTGAGCCTGTCTACCGACAGGCAGAGAACAGACACAAACTGTACGTGTCTTATAAGGTGTACAGTAAACTTTAATTATTAAATTTTTTATTATGAAAAAATTATCAAATTTAAAAGGAGCTAAGGCTTTGAACAGAAAAGAGCAGCAAAGTATTAATGGCGGTGGCTTACAATGTAGACCTGCATGCCCACCAGAATGTAAATGCGTAGGAGCTGGTGTTTGTGTAGGAGATGATCCAGGAGGCTTATGTATTTCAGCATTATAATTTAACTACATGCCGAGTGAAGTCAGGAGACTTCACGTATTTTCTAAAATTTAATCATGTTTTTAGAAGATGAAAAAAATCTCTCGTGAGCCTGTCTACAGGTAGAGAACAGACACAAGCTGTACGTGTCTTAAAAGGTGTACAGCAAACTATAATTATTGAATTTTATTATTATGAAAAAATTATCAAATTTAAAAGGAGCTAAGGCTCTAAACAAACAAGAACAAAAATCCGTTAATGGCGGGCATAGTGGGTGTTTTCGCGAATGTGGACCATTAGGTGGATATCCACATCCTCTTAAAGGCTGTATCTGTTATTAATATAATTATCAGCTGTGCAAAGTCTCATGACTTTGCACAGTTTTAAATCAATATTAAATTTTTATATAAATATAAAACTCTTTCGCGAAGAACAAACACAAGCTGTACATGTCTTAAAAGGTGTACAGCAAACTTTAATTATTAAATTTTATTATTATGAAAAAATTATCAAATTTAAAAGGAGCCAAGGCTCTAAACAAACAAGAGCAACAAAGTATCAATGGTGGTGATATTTCATGTTGGAGTACTGGTTGTCCTATTGGATTTTGTTGTGGGTATTATCATTCAGCAACTGGATATCACCCAAATTCATGTGGTGATAAGTCTGATCGTGCCGTCACTTGTATGTAAAAAAAGTGGATGTGCGAAGTCTTTAGACTTCGCACATTTTTCAAATACAACCAATTATTTAAAAACTAAATGCCAAACTTTATATTCCCAACATATAAACAAACCGAAGGAAAAGACTGCGGGCCAACCTGTGTCAAAATCATTGCTAAACATTATGGCAAAATTATCAACACACAGCAGTTGCGGTCACTTAGTGAAACTACTAGAGAAGGTAGTAGTTTGTTAGGGCTAAGTGAAGCTGTTGAGAAAATAGGTTTCCGTAGCTTGGGAGTTAAGTTGTCATTTGAGAAAATAAAAGATGCTCCCCTACCTTGTATTGTACATTGGAACAAAAATCATTATGTAGTTGTTTATAAGATTAAAAAAAATAAGATTTACATTTCTGACCCAGCAATTGGTCTTATCACTTATACTCAAAAAGAATTTATACAACATTGGATCGGTAATAATGCCGATGAAACTACAGAAGAAGGTATTGCTCTTTTACTGGAACCTACTCCCCATTTTTATAAAGAAGAATATGAGGAAGACGAAAAATTCGGCTTTAATTTTATTTTTAAATACCTGTTTAAATACAAAAAATTTCTCGTTCAAATAATTATCGGTTTATTGGCCGGTAGTCTATTACAACTCATCTTACCTTTTTTAACACAAAGTGTGGTTGATGTCGGTATTAAAAACCAAGATATTCATTTTGTTTATCTTATTCTGATTGCACAATTACTTTTATATGTAGGAAAAGCTTCTCTAGAAATCATTAGAAGTTGGATTCTTTTACATTTAAGCACGCGAATCAATATATCATTAATTTCAGATTTTTTTATCAAGTTGATGAAATTACCCATTTCATATTTTGATGTGCGTATGACTGGTGATTTATTACAACGTATTAATGATCATAAACGTATTGAACGTATTTTAACCACTTCGTCACTTACTATTTTGTTTTCATTTTTTAATCTCATTATCTTTAGTTTGGTATTAGGCTATTACAGTATTCAAATATTTGGTGTTTTTGTATTAGGTAGTATACTCTATTTTACATGGGTGTTGTTTTTCTTTAAGAAGAGGAAAGAACTTGATTACAAGCAATTCTCCCAAGTAAGTGAAGAACAGAGTAAAGTGATAGAGCTAATTAATGGAATGCAAGAAATAAAATTGCATAATGCTGAACGCCGTATGCGTTGGAATTGGGAGTACGTGCAAGCAAGGTTATTTAAAATTGCTACTAAAAGTTTAGCATTAGAGCAAACACAAAGTGTGGGTTCCAATTTTATTAATGAACTTAAGAATATGTTCATTACCATTTTATCTGCTAAATTGGTAATAGATGGCGATATTACACTAGGTATGATGATGGCAATAAGTTATATTGTAGGGCAACTCAATGGCCCTATCACACAACTAATAAGTTTTATGCGTGATGTTCAAGATGCTAAAATATCGATAGATCGTTTGGGTGAAATTCACAATATGGATGATGAAGAGAAACAAACCGACGAAAAAATAACAAGTATACCTGAGAATGCAGACATTCGTATAAAAAATATTTCATTTCGATATACAGGTGGTTTAGAACCAGTTATTAATAATCTTTCCCTAAATATTCCAGCAAATAAAATAACAGCTATTGTAGGGGCAAGTGGTAGTGGTAAAACAACCCTGATGAAATTGTTACTCAGGTTCTATGAAATAGACAAAGGAGAGATACTACTGGATAATCACCATTTGACAAATATTTCTCAAAGAGTATGGAGAGACCACTGTGGCGTTGTAATGCAAGAGGGTTATATTTTTAATGATACAATTGCTAGTAATATAGCTGTGGGAGTTGATTATATTGACAAAAAGAAACTAGCTCATGCAATCAAAATAGCAAATATTTCTGACTATATAGACGGATTACCAGTGGGTATTAACACAAAGATTGGGAATGAAGGTTCTGGATTGAGTACAGGACAAAAGCAGCGTTTATTGATAGCAAGAGCAGTTTATAAAAACCCAAAACTCTTGTTTTTTGATGAAGCAACTTCTGCGTTAGACGCAAATAATGAAAAAGTGATTATGGAAAATCTTAATAATTTTTTTAAAAATAAAACAGCTGTGGTAATAGCACATCGATTAAGTACTGTAAAAAATGCATATCAAATTGTAGTATTAGATGAGGGAAGAATTGTTGAAAAAGGAAATCATAAAGACTTGGTAGCTTTAAAAGGGGAATATTACCATTTAATAAAAAACCAATTAGAATTAGGAAATTAAACACATGCCACAAGATATAAACATAAGAAGCGAAGAAGTACAAGAAATACTAACTGCAGTTCCTAACTGGATGATTCGTTGGGGTAATACCCTAGTATTTTCTTTGGTGCTGATGCTTTTATTAATAACCTGGTTTGTAAAATATCCAGATATTATTTTAGCTGAAGCAGTAGTCACGACCCAAACTCCTCCAGAAAAGATTTTTGCTCGCACTAATGGGAAAATTGAGCATTTATTAGTTACAGATGCTACAGAAATAAATAAAAAAACTCCTATAGCTATTATAGAAAATACGGCCAATTATCAAGATGTCTTTCTTTTAAAATCGATTATTGATACAATCAAATTAAGTAAACATTCTTTTACTTTTCCAATTAATCAATTGCCGATACTATTCCTAGGACCTATTGAATCTGATTATGCACTTTTTGAAAATGCTTATTTACAATATCAATTAAATAATAAATTACAACCCTATAAAAACGAGGCAGTTGCCAATCGTGCTTCTTTATCACAGATGAAAACTCGTTTAGTGGGTCTACATTCACAAAAAGCTTTAAATAAAACAGAATTAGATTTTAAAAATAAAAATTTACAACGTTATCAAATTCTATTTGAGAGAGGGGTTGTTTCAGCGCAAGAATATGAAAATATACAACGAGATTACTTAACTGCCCAACGCACTTATACAAGTTTAAGTCTTTCGATTTCTCAATTAGAAGAAGCCATAAGTAATGGATATAAAACAGCAAAAAAAACAGAAATTAATGAAACAAAAGAAGAATTACAATTACTTAAAAATGTGATCCAAGCATTTAACCGATTAAAAAAATCTGTAAAGGATTGGGAAAAACAATATGTGTTACAGTCAAATATTAATGGGAAAGTCACTTATCTTAATTTTTGGAATGAAAATCAAACCGTTCAAGTAGGTGATTTAGTTTTTACAATTATTCCTAAAAGCACCAATAAATATATTGCCAAACTGAAAGCACCTGTAAGAAATTCTGGAAAGATTAAAAAGGGACAAAAAGTACAGATAAAACTTTCAAATTATCCAGATGATGAATTTGGGGTTTTAAATGGTATAATAATATCCATTTCCTCAATACCTAATAAGGATGGATTTTACATAGTTGATACTGATTTACCTGATAAAATGAAAACATCTTATGGTAAAACTATTATTTTTAAACAGGAAATGACTGGAACAGGCGAAATAATCACTGAAGACTTAAGATTAGTAGAACGTTTTTTTTATCAATTAAAATCAGCGATTGATAGAAAATAATTTTACTTGAGCTTGTTCAATTTTTTACTTTTAAAAAATCCAGATACAATTAGACTTCGTTTTTATTTATATTAATAAAAAAAGATGTTAAACTAAATGTTTTTTCATTTCTGATTACTACATTTGCAAACACAAAATTAAAATTTGAAACAATGAATTTACACGAATATCAAGGTAAAGAATTATTAAATAGCTTTGGTGTAAGAATCCAAAGAGGTAAGGTTGCTGATACACCAGAAAAAGCAGTAGAAGTAGCTAAACAATTAGCAGAGGAAACGGGTACTGGCTGGTGGGTAGTAAAAGCACAAATTCACGCTGGTGGTCGTGGTAAAGGTGGTGGCGTTAAATTAGCAAAAAGTCTTGATGAAGTTAAGGAATTAGCAACAAATATTATCGGAATGATGCTTAAGACTCCTCAAACACCTCCTCAAGGAAAAAAAGTGAATCAAGTTTTAATTACCGAAGATGTGTATTATCCAGGTGAACATGAACCGGACGAATATTATATGTCTGTATTGTTAAATCGTGGTACAGGTAAAAATATGATTATGTATTCTACCGAAGGAGGGATGAATATAGAGGAGGTAGCCGAAAAAACACCACATTTAATTTTTACAGAAGAAATTGATCCTGCATATGGTCTATTACCTTTTCAAGCTCGTAAAGTAGCTTTTAACTTAGGTTTATCAGGAGTAGCTTTTAAAGAAATGGTACGTTTTGTAACATCATTATATACGGCTTATGTTAAATCTGATGCCACATTATTTGAGATTAATCCGGTGTTAAAAACATCAGATGAGAAAATAATGGCAGTTGACTCAAAAGTAGTATTAGATGATAATGGTCTATATAGACATAAAGATCTAGCTGCTTTACGTGATATTCGTGAAGAGAACCCTATCGAAGTTGAAGCAAAAGCAGCAGGCTTAAGCTATGTAGATTTAGATGGAAATGTTGGTTGTATGGTAAATGGAGCTGGATTGGCGATGAGTACTATGGATTTAATCAAACAAGCGGGTGGTGAACCAGCAAACTTCCTAGATGTAGGTGGTACAGCAGATGCTGAACGTGTAGAAATCGGTTTTAGAATCATCTTAAAAGATCCTAAGGTAAAAGCTATATTGGTTAATATCTTTGGTGGTATTGTACGATGTGATCGTGTTGCTCAAGGAGTAATTGATGCTTATAATAATATGGGAGATGCTATAAATGTACCAATCATTCTACGTTTAGAAGGAACCAATTCAAAAGAAGCAAAAGTGCTTATTGAAGCAACTAAAGGTTTGAATGTTATCGCTGCAACTGAATTTCAAGAAGCCGCAGATAGAGTGCAAGAAGTATTAAAATAAAAATATAATAGATTATTATCTGACTGACAGAACATAAATTGTCCTGTCAGTCTTTTTTTTAAATGGAAAATAAACGGTTACATAGAAACTTAGTATTTGCAGTTATTAACTCTTTAGATTTAATTTTTAATGAAAATGAGTATGCAGATAAGGTAGTGCATAAGATATTAAAAAGTGACAAACGTTGGGGGGCAAGAGACAGAAGGTTTGTTGCAGAAAGTATCTATGACTGTGTGCGATGGAAACGATTGTACAATGAGATAGCTGCTACTAAAAATCATTTTACACGTCCCAATTTGTGGAAGTTTTTCTCGGTTCATCTAGTTTTAAAAGGATATGAACTTCCTGATTGGAAACAATTTGATAATACACCAACAAGACGTATTAAAGGGAAATTTGATAGTTTACAAAATGACAGAGCTATAAGAGAATCGATTCCAGATTGGTTAGATGCGTTAGGTGAAAAAGAATTAGGAAATGTAAAATGGGAGAATGAAATAAAAGCTTTAAACAAGCAAGCACAGGTTGTTATTAGAACAAATACGCTAAAAATAACTAGGGAAAATCTCCAAAAAGAGTTTGAAAAAGAAGGTGTAGAAACTGAAATATTAGAGGAATATCCAGATGCTTTAATTCTTACAAATCGTGCTAATATTTTTAAAACTCAAGCTTTTAAAAAAGGTTTTTTTGAAATGCAAGATGCATCATCGCAACTTGTCTCAAAATATTTAAACGTAAAACCTGGCATGAGAGTTATTGATACATGTGCTGGTGCTGGTGGAAAGAGTTTGCATTTAGCTTCTCTCATGCAAAATAAGGGACAGTTAATTGCTTTAGATATATATGAACACAAATTAGAGAATCTTAAAAAAAGAGCTAAAAGAAATAGTGTTCACAATATAGATGTTAGAACTATTAGTTCTACAAAGGTTACGAAAAAATTAAAAAATTCAGCGGATAGAGTATTGATTGATGCTCCATGTAGTGGTTTGGGTGTCATAAAACGTAATCCTGATTCTAAATGGAAACTACAACCTGACTTTATTGAAAATATTAAAAATACCCAAGCTCAAATTCTTGATAAATATTCGCAAATGCTTAAAGTAGGAGGACAATTGGTTTATGCAACCTGTTCGATTTTACCTTCTGAAAATGAAGAACAAGTACAGAAATTTTTAGAGAAACATCCTGAATTCAAATTTATATCTGAAAAAAAAGTATCACCTGCAGAATCTGGTTTTGATGGATTCTATATGGCGTTACTTGAAAAAAAATCCTAATAAAAATTAGTATAAAATTTACAATATGAGAAAATTTATTTTTTTACTTTCTTTCTTGATTACAATTTCCATAATTGGACAACAATCTTATTATGATAATGTAGATTTAACACTTTCTGGAATTCCTTTAAAAGTTGAGTTAGCCTCAAAAATAACGAATACTCATTCCAATATACTTTCTTATAGCGAAGCACGGGAAGCATTAAAAATAGTTGATTTAGTACCCGGTCAAGGCGATTTAGTGTATTTAGTTTATGGTTTTGCACCTGAACTATGTCCAGCTTCACCAGGTAATGATAATGAACATAGACGTAGGGATAAAAGTAATTTTGATAATGGTACTAATGATCCTTGTCTGTGGAATAGAGAACACACCTATCCGAAATCCTTAGGAACGCCCGATTTGGGGACTTCTGGTCCAGGAGCTGATGCGCATATGCTTCGCGCATGTGATAAAAAGAGAAATGCTGAAAGAGGTAACAAGTTATTTAAAGAAGGATCTGGAAACTCACATACAATAGATGCAAATTCTTGGTATGCTGGTGATGAATGGAAAGGTGATATGGCACGTATTATAATGTATATGTATTTACGATATGGTGACCAGTGTAAACCTATTAATGTTGGTTATGGTAACTCAATTGCAATTGATACCTATATGATTGATTTATTTTTACAATGGAATGCTGAAGATCCTGTTTCTGAATATGAAGAAAATAGAAATAATTATATGGAAAATACTTCCAATACGTATGGTCAAGGAAACAGAAACCCATTTATTGATAATCCGTATTTAGCAACTCGAATTTGGGGAGGACAAGAAGCGGAAGATATTTGGGGTATATATCTAGGTGCTGATGATTTAAATTTGGAATCGACAGTGCTTGTGTATCCTAACCCGAGTAGTGATATTGTGTTTATTAAAGCTAGTGACAATTTTGAAATTAACAATATTTTAATCTACTCTATAACAGGAGATAGAATTAAATTTACCAATAATACAAAATCAAATGGTATTAGTTTAAAAGAGATACCTAGTGGATTTTATTTCTTACATATTAACACTTCTCAAGGTCTACTAATAAAAAAATTAGTTGTTACAAAAGACTAATATTTGGTAATATGTTATCATTATGTATTCTCGTTACATAATTATATTTTTAGTAGCTTTTTAGTAATATAATATTTCAAGGTAATTTTCGTTAATTTATATATAAAATATGTTCATATTTTAACACAAATATTGCGTATTTAAAAAAAAGTATATATTTGCACGCTGAAAACGAAACGGAATAATATATAATGAAAAAGTTTTTATTAATTATAGCTGTAATTACAGTCTTTATTTTTATCACCGCCTTTAGTCTAAAAGCAGAAGGAGCAAGAAGCAGTTACGTACAACAACCTGATACTGTCTATACAGTTCAAGAATTCAAGGTTGATGATTGTAGATACATTCCTGGATATGGAAAGACCTATTTAGGTTTTAAAGAAGCTATTGGTTTTAAAGAATCACAAGGTCGATATAGAATTGTAAATACACTAGGATATTTAGGAAAATACCAATTTGGAGAAGCAACTCTAATCACACTACGAATTCATAATTTGGATTATTTTTTATATAGTTCTAATTTGCAAGAAAAAGCTTTTAAGGCTAATTGTAGTTACAATAAATGGCAATTACAAAATGAGATTGAGAAATATGTAGGTTCCACTATTAATGGAATACATATTACCGAATCAGGAATTATTGCAGCAGCACATCTGGCAGGAGCAGGAAGTGTTAAACGTTTTTTGCGTCATAATGGAAAAAGTAAAAGAATTGTAGACGCTTATGGTACTAGCATTGAGCAGTACTTCGTGAAATTTGCTGATTATGATATTTCATTTATTAAGGCTACAAAGCGTCCAACCTTATAATCCACTTATTATTTTAATATATATTATTGGGAATCTACTATAAATCGTAATCTAGTTTAAGATTTATGTATAATAAATATGGCAGGTCGTTTGTGTAAGTCAAAAGTTTTACTTTTCCAATCTTTTATAGACATAGTTTTTATATATTCTGTAGACAAACTTATATCAATTGCTACACAAAGTTGCGTTGTGGGAGTTAGTGTTTGTAATAAGCTCGTAAACATTTTTGCATTTCGATAAGGAGTTTCAATAAATATTTGAGATTGATTAAGTTCTTTTGATCTTTTTTCTAGTTGTTTAATTGCGGTCTTTCTTTCTATTTTATCAATAGGTAAATAACCATTAAAAGCAAAATTCTGCCCATTCATGCCTGAAGCCATCATAGCCATGATTATTGACGAAGGTCCTACCAAAGGAACAACTTGTAATTTTAATTGATGTGCCAGTTTCACAATCGATGCTCCAGGATCAGCAATTGCGGGAACACCAGCTTCAGAGAGTATTCCTATACTAGTTCCCTTAAAACAGATATCTAGATAGTTACGACTTTCATAATCTTGGGTATATTTATCTAATAATAGTATTTTTAAAGATTCTTGTGATTTTTTCGGACTTATCCTTTTAATAAATCGTCTTGCAGATTTTTCATTTTCAACAATATAGTATTCTAGTTCTTCAATAACTTTTTTAATGGAAAGGGGTAATACCTCTAGGGGCTCATTGTCACCTAAAGTAGTAGGGATTAAAAATACTTTACCTAATTCATCCATAAATTAATCGAGTTTTTGAATGATAATATCACATGCTTCATCTAACATTTTATAAACATTGCGAAAAGCATAAATCGAGTCGTAATAGGGGTCAGGAACATCTAATTCTTCATCAGGAAAAACTTCATCTAAAATCAATTTTACTTTTTCTTTAGCTTCTTTAGAAGGTGCTAATTCTAGCAATTTGTTTAATACATGATTATCCATTGCGTAGATAATATCATACTCCTTAAAATCAGTTATTTCGAAAAGTCTAGCTCTCTGATTTGTTATATCGATTAGATTTTCATCAGCTACTTGAATAGAACGTTCATCGGGTAATTCACCCTCATGATAATTGTCCATTCCTGCAGAGTCAACTTGTACCTTAGATTCATCAACTTTAAACTGTAATATTCCTTCGGCCAGTGGTGATCGACAGATATTACCTAAACAGACCATTAGTATCTTGGTCATAATTGTTATTTATTGGAAAGTTAACTTTTGTCTTAATTCCTCAACATATTTACGGAATTGTTTGTCAGTTTCTGATAGATTGTCAACTGTTTTACAAGCATGTAATACAGTAGCATGGTCACGTTTTCCAATTTGGGAACCAATACTTGCTAGAGAAGCCTTAGTCATTCGTTTAGAAAAATACATGGCTAATTGTCTAGCTTGAACAATATGGCGTTTGCGTGTCTTTGACTGTAAAGTTGCTACATCCATATCGAAGTATTTAGATACAATCTTTTGGATGAGTTCAATAGAGACTTCACGTTTTGTATTTTTAACAAACTTGTCAACTATTTGTCGAGTCAATGCCAATGAAAACTCCTTTTTATTGAAAGAAGCTTGTGCGATAAGTGAAACTAAAACACCTTCTAATTCTCTTACGTTAGTTTTTATATATTTGGCAATATATGCTATTACTTCTGGAGGCATTTCGACTCCATCTCTAAATAATTTACGTTCTAAAATTGATATACGTGTTTCATAACTAGGTGTTTGTAACTCAGCAGATAAACCCCATTTAAAACGTGATAATAAGCGTTGTTCTATATCTTGCATATCAACAGGAGCTTTATCTGAAGTAAGAACTACCTGTTTACCATTTTGGTGTAAGTGATTAAATATGTGGAAGAACACATCTTGAGTACCAGTTTTCCCAGATAAAAACTGTACATCGTCAACAATCAATACATCTATCATTTGATAGAAATGTATAAAATCATTACGGGTATTATTCTTTACCGATTCAATATATTGTTGTGTAAATTTTTCTGAGGAAATATACAAGACTGTTTTTTCAGGATACTTATCTTTTATCTCAACACCTATTGCATGAGCTAAATGAGTTTTACCTAGCCCAACACCACCGTATATTAGTAGTGGATTAAATGAAGTACCACCAGGTTTGTTAGCAACTGCTATTCCTGCAGAACGTGACAAACGATTAGAATCACCTTCTATGAAATTTTCAAAATTATAATTAGGATTAAGTTGTGATTCAATTTTTATTTTTTGAATACCTGGAATCACAAAAGGATTACGCAACTCACGTTTGTCAATTCCAAGTGGAACTGTAACTCCTTGTTGATTAATTGGATTACGATTTGAGCTTGGGAATTTTACAGTATGTGGATTATTGCTACTGTATGTGTTTTCCATCTTTACATCATAAATTAGTTTAGCGTCTCTTCCTAATTCTTTTACTAAACTTGTACGTAATAATTTAATGTAATGTTCTTCTAACCATTCATAAAAAAACTTGCTAGGAACTTGTATTGTTAATGCATCTCCCTTTAAACTAACAGGTAGAATGGGCTCAAACCAAGTTTTGTAAGCTTGTGGTTTGATGTTGTCTTTAATAAACAAAAGACAAGTGTTCCAGACTGTTGCCGCAGTTTTTGTCATTAAGTAGATTAGTTATGAATATTTGTTTGAAAACTCACCTAAAATGGTGCCCCCTTTCGATGGTACAAATATGTAAACAAATTATGTAATAAAAAAATGAATTTACTATTGATTTCTATTTATTTTTTTCGTATAATGACAGCACTTTCTAAAACTGATATATATCAATTTTTATGCATACAAATAGACTTAATTTTAGAGTAAGATATGGTGAAACTGATCAAATGGGGTATGTCTATCATGGTAATTATGCTCCTTATATTGAAATGGGTAGGCTAGAATGGTTGCGTGATCTAGGTGTATCGTATAAGGAGATGGAAAAAAATGGAATTATGTTACCTGTTTACTCTCTAAATATCAGATACATACAGCCAGCTTTTTATGATGATATTCTCACTGTTACGACGAGTATTAAAAAAAGGCCAGTCGTTAGAATCGAATTTGTTTATGAAATTCATAATCAAAAAGGCGAATTAATTACAACCGCAGAAACAACTCTTATTTTTGTAAATATGAAAACTGGTAGGCCTGTTAAATGTCCAGATACTATTTTAAATAAACTTAGATAGAGAAAAAAGGCGATTATTTATTAACACCATATACCATATAGAATAAATTTTCATAATAAAAAACTATTTTTACCCAATGAGAATTGATATTATTACTGTTGTACCAGAGTTATTAGCCAGCCCTTTTGAACACTCTATTATTAAAAGGGCAAAAGAAAAGGGTTTGGTGGAAATTCATCTACATAATCTTAGAGATTATACAAAAACTAAATATCGTCAAGTAGACGATTATCAATTTGGAGGCGGTGCAGGCATGGTCTTACAAATTGAACCAATTGACAAGTGTATTTCAAAATTGAAAGAGCAAAGAGATTATGATGAAATTATATATGTAACGCCCGATGCGCCAATTTTAACACAAAGTACTTCTAATAAATTATCATTACAAAAAAATATTATCATTTTAACGGGGCATTATAAAGGTGTAGATCAACGGGTACGAGAACTCTTTATAACACAAGAAATATCTATTGGAGATTATGTTTTAAGTGGTGGAGAACTTGCTGCTGCTGTATTATGTGATAGTATAATTCGTCTTATTCCTGGTGCTATTGGTGATGAAACTTCCGCCCTTACTGATTCTTTTCAAGATGGTTTGTTAGCACCGCCAGTTTACACAAGACCAGCTGAGTACAAAGGAATGAAAGTTCCTGAAATTTTACGTTCTGGAAATTTTCCAAAAATTGAAGAATGGCGACATGAGCAAGCGATAAAAAGAACAAAAAAAATACGTCCTGATTTATTGTGAAAAATATTTTAATTAAGACTTGCAATAAATAAAACAAATTGTATCTTTGCACCTCGTTTTACGCACCTACCTATTATGGTGGTAGAATAATTTTAGAAACATTAAACACAACAGGTAATGAAAAGAACTTTTCAACCATCTAGAAAGAAGAGAAAAAATAAGCACGGTTTTAGATTGCGTATGTCTACAAAAGAAGGTAGAAAAATCTTAGCCAGAAGACGTGCTAAAGGTAGAACGAAACTTAGTGTTTCATCTGAACCAAGACCTAAAAGAGACTAATATAGTTTAACAAAAATATAAAAAGCACCCACAAATTATTGTAGGTGCTTTTTTTTTTGATCTAATGGTATGAGAACTAATTCTAGTAATAAAATACTTGTTATAGGTGTTTCCTTAAAAGCAGATAGATATTCTAATATGGCTGTGCATCGCTTGGTAATGTACAACATTCCTACGGTGGCTATCGGACTTAAGAAAGGTATAGTTGCTGGTGTAGAAATTGATACAGAATTAAATAATTACACTGATTTACACACAGTAACTCTTTATTTAAACCCGAAAAGGCAACAAGAATTGTATGATTATATTCTTTCACTAAAGCCACAAAGGGTTCTTTTTAACCCAGGTACTGAAAACGTAGAATTCATGAATATACTCGATGAGAATAATATTGCTTATGAAATAGCCTGTACGCTTACACTACTTGCAACTAATCAATATTAGTTTTTCTATTTTCAAACAGATCATTATGATTTTTTGTAAATTTTAGATAGTCTGTGTTAAACTTTTTATCTTTGCCCATCTCAAGTAACTTTTATATACTCAGGGCTTATGCAAACACTATTTTTTGAAACAATGAGTTTCAATTTTCCAATAATTTTAGGAGCAAGTGCTGCTATTGTTCATGTACTTATGGGACCCGATCACTTGGCTGCTGTCACGCCTTTGGTGTTAGATACAGAAAAGAGACACTGGCGTATCGGTTTTTTGTGGGGTACGGGTCATATCGTTGGTATGCTGTTGATAGGAATTTTATTTTACTTTTTTAAAGATTTTATTCCTGTTGAAGCTATATCAACTCATAGTGAACAATTTGTTGGTGTTATTTTAATAGGTCTAGGGATTTGGGCTTTTTATCGAATAAAAAATAAGCAGGCTTCTCATAAACATCCACATTTTCACGATAAGAAAGTTAGTGGTTCTGTGGTACATATTCATGATCATAAACATGAAGTTCAAGATCATTCGCACACACATGAAAAGCAAATAAAACAAAATAATTTAACCGCAATCTTGGTAGGTATAGTTCATGGCTTTGCTGGTATTGCGCATTTTGTGTTGTTATTGCCCGTTTTAGGTTTTCAATCTAAACTTGATTCCTTGCAGTATATTATCGGATTTGCTATTGGTATTTTAATAGCTATGATTGTTTATACACTTGTTTTAGGAAAATTAAATAATAAACACCCAAACCATCACACAAAACCTTTTTATTCCAACCTCCAGTTTTGGGGTGGTGTTTTAGCAATAGTGGTGGGTGTTTATTGGATTGTAAGTAATATAAACTAAAAGGGTGTTTTCATTAATGATGATGGTGTCCTCCACCTCCACAATTACACCCAGCATGTCCATGTTCATGTCCATGATCGTGACTATGTTCATGATGATGGTCTACATTGGAGTAGGCTTTTAAAGTTCCTTCAATCAATTTTTTAATAGCCGTATCAGGATCTTCTTCTTGAATGATATATGCCTTTACATCTTTTGCTGCTAATTTTTGAATAGCACTTTGTCCTAAACTTTGTGTTAAGAAAATATCCATATCAAAAATAGCATTATCCGTAGCTGACTCTTGAAAACTAACATGAAGTGTCTTGTCTTTTTCTAATTGCAAAGATTCTTTTTCATAGTTTCCTTGCTCGTCAACTGTGTAGACGAAAAAATGACGACATTTACCTGCATGACCAGAAATTGTTTTTTTGTTCTGAGATGAAACAGCGATTTTAGTACTCATAGTTTTGTGTTTTTAGATTAGTTTGCAAAATAACGGATTATTTTATTATAAGACTAAAAAAATAGTAATTATACAAGTATGCTTGTTCCTCCAGCTTTTTTACCGTCACTATCAAAATAATAATCAATTCTCCCTAAGTTGATTCCTGCCCAGCCCACTTGATTGATTAACATATTCTCTCCAATAAGATTCTTAGTAACCGTAGGTTTTTTAAGAAAAGTATGGGTATGACCACCAATTATTAAATCAATTCCTTTTGTTAGAGAAGCTAGTTTTAAATCGGATATTTTATCGGGATTCCTTCGATAATTATAACCTAAATGTGATAAACAGATTACTAAATCACACTTTTCTTCTTCGTTTAATATTCGACTCATATCCTGAGCAACACTTACGGGATCATTGTATATTGTTTCTTTAAACATATTGCTATCCACAAGGCCTTCTAATTCTATCCCTAGCCCAAAAACACCTATTTTAATTCCATCTTTCACAAAAACTTTATAAGGTTTTACATGTGTATCCATCACCGTATTTTTAAAATCATAGTTAGCAGATAAAAAGTCAAATTTTGCATGTGGAAGTTGTTTATATAAACCTTCAATACTATTATCAAAATCATGATTACCAATAGTGGCTGCATCGTAGCCCAACATACTCATTAATTTAAATTCTAATTCTCCGCCATAATAATTAAAGTAGGGTGTGCCTTGAAAAATATCACCAGCATCTAATAATAAGGTATATGGATTTTCTTGTCGGATACTGTTGACTAAAG
>JAUVBX010000045.1 GCA_030590985.1 Lutibacter sp.
GCTTTTTTATGGCAACCAGTATGCATCAATTAAAAAAGGCCAATTTCAAAAAATCATCTTTTTATCTAAAACTAACCATGTTGGGTGGTTTTTTATTTCTTATACTTAAAACTATAGAATATCAAGATAAAATCTCTCATGGATTAACTTTAGGGTATGATACATTTTTTAACTTTTACTGGTTATTAACTGGTTTTCATGTAATACATGTTTTAGTGGGTTTGATAATATTAATCTCAATGTATTTTAGTATTAAAAAGAAAAAAGAAAATGTCAATATTGAAGATGCTGAAGCAGGAGCTGCTTTTTGGCATATGTGCGATCTGATTTGGCTATTATTATTCCCAATGTTATACTTAATTTTTTAAACATGAAACGTAAAGATACTATCACTCTTGGGTTCTTATTTGTATTAACAATTCTAACAGCCCTTTTTTCAACCTCATTTAACAGTCTTAAATATGTTACCGTAATTATTTTAGTTTTATCTGGTTTTAAGTTTCTTTTAGTAGCCTTTGAATTTATGGAACTAAAAAAAGCGCATAATTTGTGGAAAGGGCTTCTAATTGGACTTTTAGTGTTTTTTGTAAGTATTATAAGTTTTATTCTTTAAAATAATAAATACTTCTTCTCTACATTTAATCAAACTATACATTATCGTACAATAATGAATAAGTATTTTTACTCTTTTAAAAATGTATACCCAAATCATATATTTTAAAAAATCATGGAATTGGGTATTGTTTTAAAAGTAAATAGGTGTTTTATTTGTACTATAATTAATGCTTCCAAGCCTTCTTATTAACCCTCTTATCCCCTTATTAATTATGAGAAAAATAATTTTTTCAATCTCATTAATCTTTACAATACTTTCATCTGTCTTTGCTCAAGAAAACTCAAAATTTGCTGTGGGTCTTAAAACTGGATACAATAATGGTTTTGGAATACAAACAAATTTCACGGTTTATGACTTAGTTCAAGATACTCCTTTTCACCTGAGATTAGCGATAGGTTATACAGATTTAAATCCAGGTATTTCCGCTGATGCGCGTAGAATATTTATTAATAATGCTACCAACGGTACACCCGAAAAGAAAGGTCAAACTTTAGACTATCGTATGGATTTTTTAATTCCTTTTAATTTTTTGAATGATTCATTTTTAGAGGTAGGTCCACGTTTTTCAAATTTTAAAGGTAATTTTAAATATATTGGAGGTAATGAAGACTTCGATATTGTTTCAAACCAATGGGGATTTGGTGTCGGAGCTGGAAACTTCTTTAAAATCAATAAAAGATTAGAACTAGAAATTAGTGCTGGATTTGATTATTTTTTAGCGACTACATTAACAGGTCATGACACTTCATATAGTCCTGATAACGAAAATATAAACCCTCGTGATGACAATCAAAATGACAATGTAGAGTTTACTTTTGATGATGCTGATAAAGCAATAAATCAACCGAAGTACACGCCTCATTTTATGGTTGGTATCAACTATAAATTATAACATATATTCCATCTAAACAATTGATTGATTATTTATTGATGCACTTAAATTAAAAAAATAAGTATATAGTCTTTAAATTGAAATCTTTTACTAAATTTGCAAACTCATTTTCAACCTCTGACGAAGTACGTGAATGTTGCTAATGTTAAACTAAAAAATAATAACGATGGAATCTTTAATAAAATTTGTACAAGACGAATTTATAACAAGAAATGACTTGCCAGTATTTGGAGCAGGAGATACTGTTACAGTTTATTACGAAATTAAAGAAGGTGGAAAATCTCGTACTCAGTTCTTTAAAGGTGTAGTAATTCAACGTAAAGGAACTGGTAGTTCTGAAACTTTTACAATTCGTAAAATATCTGGGACTATTGGTGTAGAACGTATATTTCCGGTTAATTTACCAGCCATTCAAAAAATTGAAATTAACAAACGTGGTAAAGTTCGTAGAGCTCGTATCACTTACTTTAGAGGCCTTACTGGTAAAAAAGCGAATATCAAAGAAAGAAAACGATAGTATAGTATCAATAATGAAAATTCAAAAACCATCTCATCAAAAAATGAGATGGTTTTTTTTATGAACAATTGTTTACAAACTCTGTTCATAACTTGTTAAGAACTAAGTGGTTAATTTTTTGGTTTACGTATGAGTTCAATCGTATATTTGTTTTGAATTAATAGAAGAAAAGCAATTTTCTAAGTTAATTCAATGTTCTTGAACATCGTTTTTCACAGTCGTCTAGGAAGTATAAGCCGAAACCGTATTTAGCATATAGTTAAAGTTTGTATGACTATGAGGAACAATTTTAAAATAATAGTTTATACCAAGTAATGCTTATTAAAGCTTTACGACAAAGGTTTAACTACTGTTTTAAAAGGAAGCCAATTTGTTTAAAGATGTTTTGCTCGCATGAGTAAAGTAAGAAAGGTTAATTTATTGATTTTTACTATGAACAAACACTTCAGCAAAATGCCATAGTGAAACTTCGGTTTCGTTATGGCTTTTGTGTTTTTAGTTAATAAATCAATAAATATTTCTTTTCAATAAGTGATTTTACTGAAATTTTTATACCATTTCTCTCTTTTTATTAACTTTGTCGCAATAAATCAAAATTACTTAATAAAAAAATATGTCACATGCTATTATCTGGACCGCAATTGATGAAGCACCTGCCCTAGCTTCTTATTCCTTATTACCAATAATCAAAGCTTTTACTAAAGAAGCAAATATTAAAATTGAAACAAAAGATATCTCTTTATCTGGAAGAATTATCGCAAATTTCCCTGATAATTTAACAGATGATCAGAAAATTGAAGATAACCTTCTAAAATTAGGCGAAATTGTACAGCAAAAAAATGCTAATATCATTAAATTACCTAATATTTCTGCTTCAGTTTCTCAATTAAAAGCTGCGATTGCTGAACTTCAAAATAAAGGATATGACATTCCTAATTTTCCAGAAAAACCTCAAACTGAGGATGAAATGGATATTAGAAAAAGATATGCTAAATGTTTAGGGTCTGCAGTTAATCCTGTATTGAGGGAAGGTAATGCTGATAGAAGAGCTGCTGTTGCCGTTAAGAAATTTGCTCAAAATAATCCACACAAACTAAAAGAATGGACAACTGACAGCATCACGAATGTTGCACACATGGAAAAAGATGATTTCTTTGGAAATGAAAAATCTGTAATTATTAAAAATAATACTAAAGTTTCTATTGTTTTAAATAATATAACTGGTACTAATACAACCTTAGGGACAATTGATGCAGTAGAAAATGAAATTCTTGACGCTACATTTATGAGTGCAAAAGCACTTCAAGATTTTTATAGTAAAGCTTTAAAGGACAGCAAAAAAGAGAATAACCTTTTTTCCTTACACTTAAAAGCTACTATGATGAAAGTGTCGGATCCTATCATGTTTGGACATGCTGTCAATGTTTTCTACAAAGACATATTTAAAAAATATGCAACTGAATTTAATGAAATTGGTGTCAACGCAAATTTAGGTTTAGGAGACTTATATAAGAAACTAGAGAAACTTTCAACTTCAAAAAAAGAGGAAATAGAAAATGCAATAATGGAAGTATATAAAACTCAACCTAATATTGCCATGGTAAATAGTGATAAAGGCGTTACCAACCTACATAACTCAAATGATATAATTATTGATGCTTCTATGCCAGTCGTTATAAGAGATGGTGGGAAAATGTGGAATTGGGGTGGAAAACTTCAAGAATGTAAAACAGTAATTCCTGATAGAACTTATGCAACATTTTACAAAGAATGTGTTGAAGATTGTAAGATAAACGGACAATTTGATGTAGCCACAATGGGTAATGTATCTAATGTTGGACTTATGGCACAAAAAGCCGAAGAATATGGTTCTCATCCTACAACTTTTGAAATTACTGAAAATGGACAAGTCAATGTGATTGATGATATGGGTAATATATTAATGTCTCACAGCGTAGAAAAAGGTGATATTTGGAGAATGTCAAGAACCAAAGATATTCCGGTTAAAGATTGGGTAAGACTAGCAATTGAAAGAGCCAGACTAACAGGTTCTCCAGCTATTTTTTGGTTAGACAAAAATAGAGCTCATGACGCAAATATCATTTTAAAAGCAAAAGAATATCTTAAAAACCATGACACTAAAGGGCTTGAAATTCACATTTTTTCACCCGTAGAGGCAATGAAGTATACATTAAAAAGAGTTAGAAATGGTCAAGATACGATATCAGTAACCGGAAATGTATTAAGAGACTATCTAACTGATTTATTTCCAATACTAGAATTGGGAACTTCAGCTAAAATGTTATCTATTGTGCCTCTTATAAAAGGAGGTGGTTTATTTGAAACTGGTGCTGGTGGATCAGCTCCCAAACACGTTCAACAATTCGTAGCAGAAGGACACCTCAGGTGGGATTCTTTAGGAGAATTTTTAGCCCTTGCTGAGTCTTTGCGTTTTATAGCCCAAAAATCAGATGATAAACAGATTGATATTCTAGTTGCTGCACTTGATGACGCAAACGACAAATATCTTGAAAACAACAAAGCTCCATCTAGAGTTAATGGTGAAGTTGATAACAAAGCAAGTCATTTTTACTTTGCTATGTATTGGGCCAAAGCACTTGCAAATCAGACTCAAAATTCTAAACTTGCTGATAAATTTAGAATAATTGCAAAAGCTTTTGAGGACAACGAAACAAAAATTATTAATGAACTATTAGCCATTGAAGGACAACCACAAGATATTGGTGGTTATTACAAACCAAATTTTGATAAAGTTTCTTCTTCAATGAGACCTAGTAAAACTTTGAATGCTATTATTGCATCAATTTAATTATTGACTCATAAAGTCCTTTAGCGAAGAAAACACCAATCTTTCTATAAAATAAACTATTAAACCCTGATATATAAGATAATTATCTAATATATCAGGGTTTTTACTTTCACTTACAATTATCTACATTATTAAATATCTAGTGATCTTAAATACTGAATTTTTGCCTTCCAAATAGCAAGTTCATTCTCATGTTGATCTATTGTATTTAGAATTTTCTTGATCATTGGATTTGATTCATCAGCATTGGAAAAAAACAGCATGTTGTTTTCCAATTGTTGTTTTTCTTTCGTAACAACATCCAATTTCTTACGAACAAATTGTATTTCATTTTCAAGTTTTCTAAAATCTTTTTGTTCCACAAAACTATTAATCATATTTTGGTAACGTATCATAGTACTTTCCTTTTTGTCTAAAGAAAGTTTCTCAAAATACTCATCCAAAAATTTATTAAACTTGCCGTTAATGTATCTTTGTTTTAAAGGTACTACTCCTAATTTATTCCATTTATTAATGTAGCTTTTTAACATTTTTAAATCTGGATTAAAATCCTTTTTTTCTGCTTCAGATTTTAATTCTTCTAAATATTTTTTCTTTTGAGCATACACCTCAAACTTCTCCTCATTAACTGCATCTTGTTTAGAATGTAACTTATCGAAATAGTGATTACAAGCTTCTTTAAAACGATTCCAAATTTTATCAGATTGATTACGAGGCACATGACCTATAGTTTTCCACTCTGACTGTATACGTTTCATCACATCTGTTACACTATCCCAATCTTCACTATCTCTAAATGATTCTGCTTGTTCCACCAATTTCATTTTTAATTCTAAATTGGTATGTTGTTCATTTTTAATTTCTTTGTAAAAAATATTTTTCTTTTTATTAAATACTTTCGTCGATTCTTTAAAGTTAGTCCAAATAACATTATTTTTTGAGCGTGGTACTTTTCCTAAATCGAAAAATCTTTGTCTTAAATCCCCAATTTCTTTTATACTTTTTTGCCAATCATAATGTGTTTTATTTTCAGAAGTATCATAGGCTGCGATTTGCTCAATAACTTTTTCTTTTTTTACTTGATTTTCTTTGTATTTATCTTTTAAAGTATCAAAGTAATCATGTCGTTTATCATGAATCTTTTTTGTTGCATCACTAAAACGTTCCCAAACTTCATCTCTATTTTCGCGTGAAACAGGTCCGATTTCTTCTTTCCATAAACGATGTAAAATTTGTAATTCGTTAAAAGCCTCTTTAATATCTTTTTTCTCAACTAAAATCTCTGCTTGAGCAATCAATTTTAATTTTTCTTCAAGATTGTGTTTAAAATCTAAATCACGTAAATCGTTTCTTAAATGAAGTAAATCATAAAAACGTTCTACATGAAAATGATAGGTTCTCCATAAATCTGAATAATACTCACGTGCTACCGGCCCAACCTCACGCCATTTATCTTGAATTTCTTTAAAGTGTTTGTACATCGAATTTGCCTCTCCATTATCAATCAACTCTTTTAGCTCTTCAATAATTGTTTTTTTTCTGAGCAAATTCTCTTCATATACTTTTTCTAATTCCTTGTAATACTTTTTTAGTCGTTTTTTATAATCAAACAAAGTTTTATTATACTCCTCTTGTATGGGATTTTCATAATGAAAATCTATCGTATTTCCCCCTGCATCTAAAAAATTAGTTTTTGATTCTTTAAGTAATTTACCAAATTGTTTGTTAAAAACTTTTTTTAATACATCAACATGCTTTTTGATCGCTTGAATTGGATGCTCTTCAATCAAATTTTTGATTACACCTACAACTCCAGTTAAATCTAATACTTTGTAATCTTCCATCGGAACTTGAGCTACTTTATGTAAATTTTCCGATTTTTTGGCTACGTGTTTTTCTACTTCTTCTACAGCAACTTGCAATTTATCATCTTCTTTTGCTTCTTCATCTTCGGCACTCTTTTCTACCGCAACAGTATCTTCAGGTTTTTTAGTATCCTGAGTTTGGTCTTTGTGTTCGACTTCAACTAATTCTTCAGTTATTTTTTTCACTGATTCCTCCTCTATTTTTTCTTCTACTTCATCTACAGCATCTTCTGACTTATTATCATTTGCTTTATCAGGTTCTGTATCTTTTTTTACTAATTCATTATTTTCAGATTTTTCAACGTCCAAAAGTTTAGTATTTTCTCCTTTTTGATCATCTTGAATTTCTGTTTTTTTTACTGATCCATCAGTATCAGTTAATTGGTTCTCAGTTGCATCCGGCAACTTGTTCTCTTGATTGTCTAACATTTTATAATGTTTAAGGTTCCTATTAATTGATAAAGATACCAATTGCCATGTTTCTGACAAAAGAATATTCATTATTTAATATGTGAAGGATTAGTGTAGATTAATAAAATACTAGGAATTCCAAATTTCCCATGATTTCTCCGCCTGTAATTGTAACATCTGCAGACCACTTTGAATAGAAGCACCTTTATTTTTTGCTTTTTCCAGAAATAGAGTCTTTTCTGGATTATAAACTAAATCATAGACTAAATGAATTGAATTTAAGAATTGATATGGAATATCAGGACATACATCAAGTTCTGGAAATGTTCCGACTGGTGTGCAATTAATAATTATCTGATGTGATTTCATTAATTTTTCATCTATGTCTTTATACCGAATATCATTTACATTTTTTGGATTGCGAGAAACTAAAGTAAAATCAATTCCAATAGAATGCAGGGCATAAGCAATTGACTTAGACGCACCGCCCGTTCCTAACAACAAAGCTTTTTTATGATGCTTTTTCAATAAAGATTTTAATGATTCTAGAAATCCATAAACATCTGTATTATATCCAATCAATTTATTGTTTTTCACCAATACAGTATTAACAGCTTGAATAGCCTTTGCATTCTTTTGAAGTTTGTCCAAATAAGGAAGGATCTTTTCTTTATAAGGAATTGTAACATTAAAACCATTTAATATATATACTTCTTCTAATAAAAAATCTGCTAAAGTAGCCTCATCTGGAAACTCAAAATTCTCATAAGAGTATTGAGATAAATCCAAAGATTTAAATTTATTCGAAAAATAAGATTTTGAAAAAGAATATGACAATGTTCTTCCAATCAAACCAAACTTCTTAAATAATCCTATTTTCGGCTTTGCCCCCATTTTTCCAATAATAAAATTAATAGAAAACCAAACATAGCTAAGCCAATAGCTAACCAAAAATGATTATCACCTGAATATTGAAAGGGTAATACATTTTTCTCTTTTAAAGTCCATTGTTTTTTCTCAATAACAATAGATTCTATCACTTCTTTCCACGGCCATATTTTATTTAATGCACCAATGATAAAACCCGTTAATAGTGCTAATGTCATATTATGATATCGCACAAAAATAAATTTTAATATACGTGAAAAGCTTAATAATCCCACAATAGCACCCAATCCTACCAGTGTAATTTTTAGTAAGTCTTTTTGATGTACAGCTGTTAAAACCACCTGATAGACTCCCAATAAAACTAATATAAAAGCTCCTGAAATACCAGGTAGAATCATAGCACTTATAGCTAATGCTCCTGATATAATAAGATAAAGTGCTGATGGATTAGCACCTACAGCAGGCTGCATCTGTGTGATTGAATATGCAATTAAAATACCAATTATAAGTACTGCAATTGTTTTGAAATTCCACTCTCTAACTTGTTTCCCAACAAATATAATACTGGCGACCACTAAACCAAAAAAGAAAGACCAAAGCAAAACAGCATGATATTCTAATAACCAACTTAGTACTTTAGCTAAAGATAGCACACTAATGGCTATACCTAATAACAAAGCTGATAGAAAATTTCCATTGATATTTTTCCAAACTTTATTTACTCCTTCATCTTTTAAGGTTTTTAGAATAGAAAAATTAAAAGCATTAATACTATCTAATAATTCTTCATAGATTCCAGATATAAAGGCAATTGTACCTCCTGAAACTCCAGGTACAACATCAGCAGCTCCCATAGCCATCCCCTTTAGAGTAATTATAAAATAATCAAGTATGCTGCGATTTCGCATATTTAGTCGCTCTTGTTTAATTAAGTTTTTGCTAAGAAAAAATTTAAAATTGATTCTTGTAATTTTTTATTATTGATTTTACACCTGTACTATTATGTACCGTTGGAAACAAACTTTGAAATATTTTATATTTTTGAGCATTAACACTTAAAGCCCTAAGAATATGTTTTTTACCTAAAGTATTACTCTTTATTAAGAAGTATAAGCCACTTAATCTATAATCAATTTCTGCATGTCTATGAAAATATATTTCTGCATTTAATAGAACTTTTATCGCTTCATTATAATCTCCCAAATAAAATAATGAATCTGACAATGCTAAGTAAGTTTCAAAGGAATTATCACCCAAATCTATACACTTTTGATAGGCTTTGGCAGCTTCTCCAAAAAATGAAATTTTAAGATTTGATTGAGCATAAATACGCCAATAATCAGGATTTTCATCATCAATTTCTATCAATTTATTGTTGTAAAAAAGTGCTTTTTGATAGGCTTCTTTTTTGAAATATAAATTGACCACAGCAATTAATGGTTTACCTAAAAATGGATCTTGCTCATTAGATTTTAAATAATATTCAATTGCTTCCTCAATATTATTTAACTTTTCATAATTATTACCTATTCTTAAATATGCATAAGCTGTAGGATCTTCTAACTCAACTGTTAACAAATAATTCTCTATAGCTTCTTCATGACGTCCTAACTTCTCTAAAGTTTTTGCTTTTTCTATGTAAGCTCCAACAAATTGCTCATCAATTAAAATAGCATAGTCAAATGCTTTTAGAGATTCTATATAATTATCCAAGAATGTATATTGACGACCTAATTGAAACCATGCCGTTTCGCTAAAAGGTTCTTTATCTAGGTATTGATTTAAAAATGCTACCGCTTCATTTTGTTGCTCAAGCATATCATAACAATAGACAACATTATAAAGGTTAGTATCATCATCAATCTCTATTTCTAAACAATTTCTAAAATACAACAGTGCACGTTCAAAATCTTCCATGAACAGATACTCCATACCTATTAGAGATAATACATCAATATTACTTTCTTCAGATAATTCTAATGCTCTCTTTAAAAGCTTGATTGCTTCAACATGTTTTTCTTGCTTAGAAAACAATATAGCTTTTTGAATATAAACTTCTTCATTTGTCGGCTCAACTGCCTGAATTTCATCTAATAATAGAAATGCATCTGTATATTTCTCTTCAAAAATTAACAATTCTGCCTTTAGTAAACGTAAACCTATTGTTTGAGGGTGTTGTTCTAAACTTAGTAAAATTGCTTTTTTTGCTAAATTTATTTTCCCACTATCTATATAATGTTTAATGATTCGTTCAAACTCAACAGAATCAAAAAAATAGACACTATTTGTTTTTAACATTTTTTCAAAACGCTTCAAACTTAAGTTATTATGATCTTCAAAGTGTAAATCCATTGTGTCTGTTTTATGCTTTTAAAAGTACAACAAGCCATGGGTATTGTATAAAAAACAATTTTTTCTTTTTAACAAAGTAATTAACACTTCGACAAGCTCAGTGTAAACTACTCGACAAGCTCAGTGTAAACTACTCGACAAGCTCAGTACAAACTATTCTACTGCACTCAGTACAGATTTATTTCTACGCCGTTCGAATGCCTATAGACATTTAGAATTTAGTAAAATTCAACTAATATTTGCCCAAACCCCTGTTTTTCTATCAATCTCAGCATAAGTGTGTAAGATGTTCGTGTTTTTGGGAAGCTTTAAATTGGGGTCTTCTCGCAAGATATCTTGTGCTGTATACCTTGCCATTTTTAGAATACTACTATCTTTAATAATATCTGCGATTTTAAGATTAAGTACGCCACTTTGTTGTGTCCCCATTAGATTTCCTGGTCCGCGTAGTTTAAGATCTACTTCGGCAATTTTAAAACCATCTGTGGTTTCTACCATTGTGCTAAGACGTATTTTTGCTTCATGGGTAAGCTTGTGACTCGCCATTAAGATGCAAAAGCTTTGGTCAATTCCACGCCCTACTCTACCCCGTAATTGGTGTAATTGTGATAAACCAAATTTTTCTGCACTCTCAATAATCATCACGCTTGCATTAGGAACATTTACACCTACTTCTATTACGGTTGTCGCTACCAAAATTTGGGTTTTTCCATTTACAAACTGCTGCATTTCATAATCTTTATCTGCTGATTTCATTTTTCCATGCAAGATACTCACTTGGTAATTTGGCCTAGGAAATTCACGAGAAATACTTTCATATCCATCCATTAAATCTTTGTAATCAAATGCCTCAGATTCTTCAATCAACGGATATACAACATAGACCTGTCTACCTTTAGCAATCTCTTCTTTCATGAATTTAAAAACTGATAAACGCTGTGTATCAAAGCGTAAAGCTGTTTTGATCTCTTTACGCCCTGGTGGCAATTCATCAATGATAGAAATATCTAAATCACCATATACACTCATTGCCAAAGTTCGTGGTATTGGTGTTGCTGTCATCACTAATATATGTGGTGGCAAAATATTCTTTTTCCACATTTTAGCACGTTGAGCTACTCCAAAACGATGTTGTTCATCAATAACTACTAAACCTAAATTTTTGAATTTTACTTTATCCTCAATCAAAGCATGTGTACCAATGAGTATATGCAATTCTCCATTTTCTAAATTTTTATGAATTTCTTTACGTACTCTTGTTTTAACACTACCAGTTAATAAGCTAACATTAACAGGCATCTTAGCCAATAATTCGACAATCGCATTATAGTGTTGATTAGCAAGAATCTCAGTAGGTGCCATGATTGCAACTTGATATTCATTGTCTAAAGCAATCAAAGCCGTAAGAACAGCAACAATGGTTTTTCCTGAGCCCACATCTCCTTGTAACAATCTATTCATTTGTGCAGATGAACCTAAATCTTTACGAATTTCCTTAAGTACTTTTTTTTGTGCATTTGTTAATGAAAATGGTAAATAATTCTTATAAAAATCATTAAATAAATCACCTACTTTTTCAAAAATATTACCTTTTATTTTTCTTTTTCTAACTAAATTGTTTCGTAGTAATTGTAGCTGAATATAAAACAACTCCTCTAATTTTAAACGAAACTGTGCTTTTGCCAATTGCTCTTGACTTTGAGGAAAATGCACCTGAAAAAGTGCCTCATTTTTAGGTATTAAATTGTGTTTTTGCATAATTTCATCAGAAAGTGTTTCTTTAAACTTTCCTTTAAAATCAATAAAAAGCTGTTGTATAATTTTTTGAATTACTCTGTTTGAAACACCTCTTTTACCTAAAGTCTCAGTTGAAGGATAAACGGGTTGTAAAGCCGTTTGTAAACTCTTTTTATAATCTGTGACTAATTCCATTTCAGGATGTGGCATCGAAAATGTGTTTTTAAACAAATTTACTCGTCCAAAAATCACATAAGAAGTTTGCAATTTTAAATTTTCTTTAATCCATTTTGCTCCTCTAAACCACACCAACTCCATACTGCCTGTATCATCAGAAAAAGTGGCAACCAATCGACTATCACGCTTTTGCCCCACAGTATGTATACCCGTTATTTTTCCAACTATCTGCACTTCAGCTTGTGTATCTTGTAAATCGTTTATTTTATAAAACTGCGTTCTATCAATGTAGCGGTTCGGAAAAAAATTCGTCAAGTCACCCAAAGTACTTATACCTAACTCTTTTCGTAAAAGATCTGCTCTAGCAGGGCCAACTCCTTTCAAATAAGATATTTTGGTATGTAATGGATTGGTGTACATATTATGATAACGAATGTAAAACAAATGAATGATTTAAACTTTAAAATTTGACATTTTTTTAGAACAAGAATTGTAACTTTGCATCCATATTTTCAATAAAACAATTATACGATGAAAAATACAGCCTTAACCCATATACACGAATCTTTAGGAGCCAAAATGGTCCCATTTACTGGTTATAATATGCCTGTACAATATGATGGAGTCACTAGTGAACACTTAGCTGTTAGAAAAAGTGTGGGTGTTTTTGATGTTTCTCATATGGGGGAATTTCATTTAAAAGGAAATAATGCTTTGGCGTTAATTCAAAAAATCACCTCAAACGATGCATCAAAATTATATGATGGTAGAGTACAATACTCATGTTTACCAAATAATGATGGAGGAATCGTGGATGATCTTTTAGTTTACCGTATTGCCAATGACGAATATATGCTCGTTGTCAATGCATCAAATATGCAAAAAGATTGGGATTGGATAAGTCAACACAACGATTTAGGAGTAACGATGACCAATTCATCTGATGAAATGTCTTTATTAGCTATTCAAGGACCTAATGCTGCCAAAGCTATGCAAGTTCTAACTGATGTTGACTTAGAGAACATGAAGTATTACACTTTTGAAATAGGCACTTTTGCAGGATTGGATGATATAATCATTTCGGCTACTGGTTATACCGGAAGTGGCGGTTTTGAAATTTACATGAATAACGACCAAGCAGAAACTATCTGGAATGCTGTTTTTAAAGCAGGTGCTGCTTATGATATTAAACCTTGTGGTCTAGCAGCCCGTGATACCTTACGATTAGAAATGGGCTTTTGTCTCTATGGAAATGATATTGATGACACTACCTCACCTATTGAAGCAGGTTTAGGTTGGATTACTAAATTCACTAAAGACTTTATTAATTCTGAGGAACTCAAAGCACAAAAAGAGAATGGTGTAACTCGTAAATTGGTAGGCTTTGAGATGCAAGAAAAAGCCATACCACGACA
>JAUVBX010000084.1 GCA_030590985.1 Lutibacter sp.
GTAAGGAAGCATTAGAAAATGGTTTGGTTGATGAATTAGGAAATCTCGATGATGCCATTGCTTATGCCGCTTCATTAGTAGATATTTCTGACTATAAAATAACAGAATACCCACGTTATAAAAAAGATTTTAAAGATGCCCTATCAGCAAATCCTTTTATAAAATCTAAGGAAGAACTAATTATTGAGGAAATTGGTGCTGAAAATTATAAAATTTATAAAGAATTACAGTCCTTTGCTAAAATGAAAGGTGCACAAACCCGTATGCCTTATACATTAAAGATTAAATAGACAAAAATGTTTTAAAACCAATTAAAAACATTAAACTTTGAACAATTTGAACATATTGATAACTGGAGGTGCCGGATTTATTGGCTCACATGTAATTCGTCATTTTATAAACAAGTATCCAAATTACAATATTTATAATCTAGATACTTTGACCTATGCAGGAAATTTAGAAAACCTAACGGATGTGGTCAATGCTCCAAATTATACTTTTCTAAAAGGTGATATTAAAGACATTCCATTTATTAATGAGTTATTTGCAAAATATCGTTTTGATGCAGTTATTCACCTAGCTGCTGAAAGTCATGTTGATAGATCTATTACAAATCCCAATGCCTTTATTGAAACGAATGTTCTAGGAACAGCCAATTTGTTAAATGCATTTAATAAACTTTGGAATACTAATTTTAAGGGAAAACTTTTTTACCATATTTCAACAGACGAAGTCTATGGTTCTTTGGGAAAAACTGGTTTGTTTACTGAAGAAACTTCCTATGATCCGCAATCACCCTACGCTGCTTCCAAAGCAGCATCTGATCATATGGTACGATCTTATGGAAACACCTATGGTTTACCTTTTAAAATCAGTAATTGTTCTAATAATTATGGTCCCAACCAGTTTCCAGAAAAATTGATTCCTTTGTTTATTCATAATATTCAAAACAGCATTGAACTTCCTGTTTATGGCGATGGCCAATATACCCGAGACTGGTTATATGTAACCGATCATGCAATTGCGATTGATGAAATTTTTCATAGGGGAAAAAATGGAGAGACCTACAACATTGGTGGATTAAACGAATGGACAAATATTGATTTAATCCATCTTTTATGTGAACAATTAGATCAAAAATTAGACAAACCTAAAGGCACCTCTGCAAAACTTATTCGTTTTGTTAAGGATCGTGCAGGACATGACAAACGCTATGCCATTGATGCTTCTAAACTACAAGCTGAACTTAACTGGAAACCTCAAATGACTTTTGAAGAAGGCTTGTCAAAAACTATTGATTGGTACTTACAAAATACGACCTGGTTAGAAAATGTAACTTCGGGTGAATACCAAGAATATTACCAAAAGATGTATGGAAATTAACTGAATATTAATAATGTAAATTAATCTATAGTCCTAGGCTAAGAAATCTTTTACCCAAATTAGTATTCTCTTTTTATTCTAATGTTCTACCATTGAAATAATAACCTATTAAAAAATTGTGCAGAACAGAGTTTTCTAATACTTTTGCAGTTCTGAAAAATATGTAAAATGATAAAAATTACCTTACCAGACGGAAGTGTCAAAGAATATGTCCAAGGAAGCACTCCTATGGATGTGGCATACAGTATCAGTAGTGGTTTAGCACGTGCTGTAATTTCTGCAAAATTTAATGACACAACTGTTGAAACAAATACAGCTTTACAAGAAGATGGTAATTTAGTGCTTTTTACATTTAATGATGCTGATGGAAAAAAAGCTTTTTGGCACTCCACTGCCCATTTAATGGCACAAGCTGTACTAAAATTTTATCCCAATACAAAACTTACTATAGGTCCAGCAATCGAAAATGGGTTTTACTATGATATTGATTTTGGTAAAGAAACAATTTCAGACAAAGACTTTAAACGTATTGAGGATCAAATGATTCTTACAGCTCGTGAAAAACACGAATTCAAATTACGTGAAGTTTCAAAAGCTGATGCTTTATCTTTATATAAAAAAGAAAACAATCCATTTAAAGTAGAATTGATAGAAAATCTAGAGGATGGTGAAATAACTTTCTGCGATCATGATGATTTTACCGATTTGTGTAGAGGAGGACATGTACCTAACACTGGTATTATTAAAGCAGTTAAATTGATGAGTATTGCAGGAGCTTACTGGCGTGGTGATGAAAATAAGCCACAACTAACGCGTCTGTATGGTATCTCTTTTCCAAAACAAAAGATGCTTACCGAGTATCTTGAAATGCTAGAAGAAGCTAAAAAAAGAGATCATAGAAAATTGGGAAAAGAACTAGAATTATTTACTTTTTCAAGTAAAGTAGGGCAAGGTTTACCACTATGGTTACCTAAGGGAGCTGCTTTACGCGATACTTTAGAACAATTCCTTAAAAAAGCACAAAAAAAAGCAGGTTACCAAATGGTAATCACCCCACATATTGGGCAAAAAGAACTATATGTTACATCTGGACATTATGAAAAATATGGTGAAGATAGTTTCCAACCCATTCATACACCCAAAGAAGGAGAGGAATTTTTACTGAAACCAATGAACTGTCCTCATCATTGTGAGATTTATAACAATAAACCTTTTTCTTATAAAGATTTACCGGTAAGATATGCTGAATTTGGAACTGTTTATCGTTATGAGCAAAGTGGCGAATTACACGGTTTAACAAGAGTACGTGGCTTTACTCAAGATGATGCACATATTTTTTGTACACCAGAGCAACTTAATAAAGAGTTTAAAGCAGTTATTGATCTTGTTTTATATGTCTTTAAATCTTTAGGTTTTGATAATTTCAATGCTCAAATATCCTTACGCGACCCTGATAACAAAGAAAAATATATTGGTAGCGATGAAAATTGGGAAAAAGCAGAGAGAGCTATCATTGAAGCGACTAAAGAAAAAGGATTAGATACAGTTATTGAATATGGAGAAGCTGCTTTCTATGGCCCAAAATTAGATTTTATGGTAAAAGATGCACTTGGTCGTACTTGGCAACTGGGCACCATTCAAGTGGATTACAATTTACCAGAACGTTTTGACTTGACCTATACAGGTTCAGATGACAAACAACATAGACCTGTGATGATACATCGTGCTCCTTTTGGATCTATGGAACGATTTATTGCAATTTTATTAGAACACACAGGTGGTAATTTTCCCTTGTGGTTAGCTTCTGATCAAGTAATAATTCTGCCTATTAGTGATAAATACCAAAATTATGCAGAAAAAGTTTTAAATTTGCTAGAAAATTCGGATATTCGCGCGCTCATTGACGACCGTAGTGAAAAGACAGGTAGAAAGATTCGTGACGCAGAGATAAAGAAAACACCTTATATGCTTATCGTCGGAGAAAATGAAGAGAATGATGGCACAGTTTCTGTGCGGAGACATGGAAAAGGAGACTTAGGAGTTCATACATTTGATGCCTTTGTCAGTTTATTAAAAGATGAGATTAATAACTCAATTGATACATTTTAAGTTTAACTAAATTATATAATTATCGCAATACGTAGAAGACGAAAAAGAGGACCAGGTAGGGTTTTTAAGGAAGACGCACACAGGATTAACGAAAAAATTCGAGTTCCTGAAGTACGTCTAGTTGGTGACAACATAGAAATGGGTGTCTATCCAACAGATAAAGCACTTGCTATGGCTAAAGAGCAAGGTCTTGATCTAGTTGAGATTTCTCCCAAAGCAATACCACCTGTTTGTAAGGTTGTAGATTATAAGAAATTTGTCTACGACAATAAAAAACGTGAAAAAGCTCAAAAAGCTAAAGCTTCTAAAGTAGTTGTAAAAGAAATTAGATTTGGGCCAAACACAGATGACCATGATTATGATTTTAAGAAAAAGCATGCTATAAAATTTCTTAAAGAAGGAGCTAAATTAAAAGCTTATGTGTTCTTTAAAGGTCGCTCAATTATATATAAAGATCAGGGCGAAATACTTTTATTAAGATTAGCACAAGATCTAATTGAGTATGGTAAACTAGAACAAATGCCTAAATTAATGGGTAAACGTATGACCATATTCATACAACCTAAAAAGAAAAATTAAAATTTAAGTAAGAATAATAAATATAGAAAAATGCCAAAACAAAAAACAAAATCCAGTGCAAAGAAGCGTTTTAAGCTGACAGGTACTGGTAAAATAAAAAGAAAGCACGCTTTTAAAAGTCATATTTTGACTAAAAAATCAAAAAAGCGTAAGCTTAAGTTAACTCATTCTGGTTTAGTACATAAAGCAGATGCGTCTAACGTTAAACAAATGATGAGATTAAAATAGTACTGAAATTATTACAGTACAAGTTTCAACACAAAGATTAACAAAAGGATTTATTAATAACCATGGAGTAGCGCAAACAAATAAAAGAATTAAGTATTTCGACAAGCTCAATACGACAAATCATTATATTTAATCGCCTACTACAAAAACAATTAAAATTATGCCAAGATCAGTAAACTCAGTAGCTTCAAGAGCCCGTAGAAAACGGATAATGAAGCTTGCAAAAGGTTTCTTCGGACGTAGAAAAAACGTTTGGACAGTTGCAAAAAATGCAGTTGAAAAAGGAATGTTATATTCATATAGAGACCGTAAAAACAAAAAAAGAACTTTTCGTGGATTATGGATTCAACGTATTAACGCTGGAGCACGTATGCACGGAATGTCTTATTCTCAATTCATAGGAAAAGTAAAAGCTAACAATATCGA